>JALXCG010000512.1 GCA_026991065.1 Gemmatimonadota bacterium
GCGTGGCCCCGGAGGCGGGCTTCGAGGGCGGCTTCGGTGGCGGCGCGGGTGGCGCGAACAGTGCTTCGGATGCCGCCGCCGGCAGCGGCAATCTCGGTGTAGGGGCGGCCCTTGAGCCGGAGAACAAACTCCTCTTCGCGGCTGCCGCCGAAAACCGGGTGGGTATGGGGATCGATCAGGCCGGGCGTGACGCAGCGGCCGCCGAGGTCGAGGGTGGTGAAAGGGCCGCGGTCGTTGGCCTCGCGGGTGACCGCGCGCCGCGGGCCGGCGGCGAGGATCTCGCTGCCATCAAGGAGCAGCGCGGCATCGGTCACCAGGCCGGTCTCTTGCCAATAGCCGTCGGGATCGAGGGGGGCTTCTTCGGCCATGGTGGCCAGTTCACCGATGCCGCTGAGGAGGATCATGGGAGACTACTCGCCGGGGTTGGAACGGTTGCTGCCCATGGTGAGGCCGGGGATTCTCACGCCACGCTCGCGCGCGATCTGTTGAGCGCGTTCATAGCCGGCGTCGGCATGACGAATGACGCCGGTCGCGGGATCGTTGGTAAGAACCCGGCGGATGCGGGCAGCGGCCTCGGGAGTGCCGTCGGCCACGGTCACCTGGCCGGCATGGAGCGCATAGCCCATGCCAACGCCGCCACCGTGGTGGAAAGAGACCCAGGAGGCGCCGGAAGCGGTGTTGACCAGGGCGTTGAGGATCGGCCAGTCGGCGACCGCGTCGGTTCCATCCTTCATCGCTTCGGTCTCGCGGTTGGGGCTGGCGACCGAGCCGCAGTCGAGATGGTCACGGCCCATGACAATCGGCGCGGAGACCTCACCCTTGGCCACCATCTCATTGATGGCGAGGCCGAGGCGGGCGCGTTCGCCATAGCCAAGCCAACAGATGCGGGAGGGAAGCCCCTGGAAGGCGACGCGCTCGGAGGCGAGCCGAATCCAGCGCGCGAGCGACTCTTTTTCGGGGAAAAGCTCAAGCACTTTGCGGTCGGTAGCGTGGATGTCGGCCGGATCGCCGGAGAGCGCCGCCCAGCGGAAGGGACCCATTCCTTCGCAGAAGAGGGGGCGAATATAGGCGGGAACGAATCCGGGATAGTCGAAAGCGTTCTCAACACCGGCTTCGAGAGCATGGCCGCGGAGGTTGTTGCCGTAGTCGAAAGCGATGGCGCCGGCGGCCTTCAGATCAAGGATGGCACGGCAGTGGGTCGCCATGGAGGCAAAGGAGCGGCGCTGATACTCCTCGGGATCGCTGGCGCGCAGGTCGAGTGCTTCCGCCAGGGAGATGCCGTGGGGAACATAGCCGCCAAGAGGATCGTGGGCCGAGGTCTGGTCGGTGACGATGTCGGGGATCTCGCCGCGGCGAACCAACTCCGGAAGAATCTCGGCGCAGTTCCCCAACAGACCGACCGAAAGCGGGCGACCTTCGTCAACCGCGGCATGGCAGCGGCGCAGGGCGTCGTCGAGATCGGTGCTCATCTCGTCGCAGTAGCGCGTGTCGAGGCGACGCTGGATGCGGTGGGGGTCCACTTCAACACAGAGACAAACCCCCTCATTCATGGTGACGGAAAGCGGCTGGGCACCTCCCATGCCGCCCATGCCGCCGGTGAGAACCCACTTGCCGCGCAGGGAGGGAACCCCGTAGTGCTGCTTGGCAAGGGCGGCAAAAGTCTCGTAGGTGCCTTGCAGGATCCCCTGGGTGCCGATATAGATCCAGGAACCGGCCGTCATCTGGCCGAACATGATCAGGCCGCGGGCCTCGAGTTCACGAAAATGCTCCCAGGTAGCCCAGCGGCCGACCAGATTGGAGTTGGCGATGAGCACGCGGGGAGCGTCGGGGTGGGTGCGGACGACGCCAACCGGCTTGCCGGATTGCACCAGGAGTGTTTCGTCGTTTTCCAGCTCTTTGAGAGTGGCGACTATGTCGTGAAATGCGGACCAGGAGCGCGCGGCCTTACCGGTGCCGCCATAGACCACGAGTTCGGCGGGGTTCTCGGCGACTTCGGGGTCCAGATTGTTCATCAGCATGCGCATGGCTGCTTCTTGAATCCAGCCTTTGCAGGTGCGCTCGGAGCCGCGCGGGGCGCGGATGACAGGGGGCGTTTCGGGGGTCATGACAACACTCCGGGAGAATGAGCTGTGGCGTTCTTGATGGCTCAGTCTACACCCGGAACTGTCTTGGCTGAAAGCGTTGCTCTACTCAGCCGGTGGCTGCTCCCGTGGTAGTGCCACGTAAAAGGTGGTTCCCGGCCCACCGCTGGTGGAGCTGGATCGATCTCCAGGGGAGACTACCCACACGCGCCCGCCGTGTAGCTCCACCAGGCGCCGGGTGATCGGCAGCCCCAATCCGCTGCCGGCGCTGGCGGTCGGGTCCAAGCGAGTAAAGCGATCAAAGACCTTTTCCAGTGCAGCGGGCTCAATGCCGGGGCCATTGTCGGCGATGTAGAGGCGGCAGACCGGGCCGTCCGGATCAACTTCAGCGCTCTTCTCCACACTGCTCACACACTCCAACCCGACTGCGACATCACCACCTTCGGAGCTGTAGTTGACGGCGTTCTGGAGGAGATTGATGATGATCTGGCGGACCTTTGCCGGATCGGCATCCACCAGAAGCGGCCTGTCGGTGCCGACGAAATTCAGGTCGATGGCGCGTTCGCAGGCTGCGGGTGCAACGACTCCGATGGCCGCGTGGATCGCTTCGCGGATGTCGAAGCGAGAACGATTCAGGCGCACCCGTCCCGCCTCCATGCGAGTCAGATCGAGCAGTTCCAGAATCAGGCCGCGCAGGTGATGAGCACTGGCATGGATCTTCTTCATCGGGTCAATCTGCGCCGGCGGCATTTCACCGGCGAGACCATCGAGCAGCAGCTCCGCATAGCCGATGATGGCGTTGAGCGGAGTCTTGAGTTCGTGCGAGACCGTTTGCAGGAACTCACTCTTCAAGCGATCCAGTTCCAGCAGGCGCTCATTGGCCCGATCCTGCTCGCGGTGGGCGATCACCAAAGCCTCGTGCTGCTCTTGCAGCTTGATGTGCGCTTCGCGCAGTTCATGGGTGCGGCTTTCGACCTGACGCTCCAGATACTCCCCCCACAACGAGAGATCCTTGCGGGAGCGCTCGAGATCGCCGGAGAGCACGGTCAGGGCGCGATTCTGCTCCTGCACCGACTGGTAGAGGCGCGCGTTTTCTATGGCAATCGCGCCATGGTGGGTCAGCATGGTCAGCGCGTTAATCTGGTACTTGCGCAGTTCGGCGGCAGCGGTCGGCACCTCGATCGCGACCACGCCGAGGGCACCGCCCGGAGCGACCAGGGGCAGGTAGATCACAGAAGTGCTGCCGGCACTGCCAGGATCGGGGATGACCCGCTCGGTGGAGAGAACCCAAGCGGCGTAACCACTATCGATCGCATGTTTCACGGCATTCGCGAGATGGGCGCCGGGGTTCGTGGCCTTGCAGGGATCAAAGCTGCGCTTGTCGGCATCGAACCAGTACATGGCGACATCTACAAAGGGCACCAGTTGGCCGATCAGTTGCAGGAGGACTTTGATGACTTCCCCCTCTTCACGCCGCAACGACAGGCGCTCGGCCGAGCGGAAAACCCCCGAGAGGCGTTCATACGCATCAGCGAGAGCTTCATAGTCCCTGAGCGTGGGGCGGGAAGGCCGTTGCAGATGCCCCGGCTCGAGCGGAAGAGGTTCGGACATGGTGGTGGAAGAAGTGAAGCGGATGTGGAGTGTGGATGCCGGGCCGCGGATGGCTTAGGAGCCTGTCGCGCAATGGCTTTCGAGCCCGTGTTCGGGCCTGCTTCAAGATCACGGTGCTGAGTTCGCCGGAAGGCTGGTTGCCTTTCAAGGACTTAGCAACGCAGAGATCGGAGCAGGAACGAGTGCGGGGCGACGTGAAGACAATGCGCGACAGGCTCCTAGCCCAAGAGGTGACGAGACTCGTCCAGCCGTCTGCGGACCTCCCCTTCGAGTTTCTCGAATTCCACCGCGAAAGCCGCGATGACCCCGTCGGAAGCCGGCAAGGCGCGCGGACGCGGATTCAGCTCGGGGTTCTCCCCGAGTCCCCATTGGTCGATCAGTTGCTCAGCCACGTGGACTGCCAGTGCAGAGGGATGAGCACGAGTTTCATCATTCGGGCCATGGTGGAAGAGTACACCATCCACCACCGTTGCCGGCAACCCCCACTTTTGCAGCAGCAAAGCCCCCAACTCCGCGTGGTCGACCCGCCACACCGCCCGCTCCCGTTCAATGTCATCACTGCGAGCATCGGGAAGTCCGGCCAGCGCAGCCTCCTCGGGGAAATAGAGCGGCAGGAGGAACTCCGCGATGTCGTGAAAAAGCCCGCTGGTCTGCGCATCATCCGGCGTGCCGATTCGCACGATGTCGGCGACTTGACGCGCCGTTTCGCTCACCATCACGCTGTGCGTCCACCAAGAGTTCCAGGTTTTCGGTGGAAATGCGGTGCGCAACGTCTCGGCCACCCCAACCGAAAGAGCAATCGCCCGTACCGCGGTAAACCCAAGAAAAGCAACGCTGCGCGATATACTCGCCACCGGACGCGGCAGCGCGAAATAGGAGGAGTTGACCAGGCGCAGCACTTTGCTGGCCAGAGCAGGATCCTGAGCAAATGCCTGGTCGAACTGCCCCATCGTCGTCATTGGATCGTTGCAGAGTTCGATGACCCGGGTCACCACTTGCGGCAAAGCGGGAAGTTCCTCGACCCGCCGCAGGAAACGCTCACGCAGCGGGCCTTCAAGCGCACCGTCTCGCTTCTCGGTATCCTCCGGCGGTCGATTGCTGCGTCTCATCATTTGCTGCTCTCTCGCACCAGCCTGTTTCTGCTGGACCGATCGCACGTCAAACCACGGCGCTATACACTCCCTCGACACCGCTTATGTTCTGATCGTAGGTCACTCTTCCGCCGAAGGCAGCAACTTCAGCGCAGAAAGCACCTCCTTAAAGTGATCGGCAGACCATACCGGAATGCCCAGCGCCTTCGCTTTCCCGACTTTCGACCCCGGCGCCGCACCAGCGATCACATAGTCGGTGCGAGTGGAAACGGTGGCCGTCGGACGGGCGCCGGCGCGGATAGCGAGTTCTTTGGCTTCCTCCCGAGTAAAACCGGGAATCGCCCCGGTGATGACCACCCGCTTGCCGCGAAGAGGTGAGACAGGGGGTGCCGGAGCATCCGCGACCAGGACCGGAGTTTGCTCGGAAGCCGAGGGCTGCGAAGAGAGGTTCACGCCCGCCGCGGCCAGTGCATCGATCAGTTTGAGACTGCGTTCATCGGCGGCAAAGCGCGCCACACTGGCGGCAATCACGGGGCCGATTTCAGCCAACTCTTCAAGCGTCTCGCGCGGCTGCGCGAGCAACTCTTTCAAACTCCCAAAACTGTTGGCCAGAGTCCGCGCGGCAGTGCGTCCAACATGGCGGATTCCCAGGCCGGTCAGGAGTCGCTCCAGTGGCTGCTGCTTGGAGCGTTCGATTTCGGCAATCAGCTTGGCTGCAGATTTGGCGCCCATGCGCGGCAATTCCGCCAGCTG
>JALXCG010000513.1 GCA_026991065.1 Gemmatimonadota bacterium
ATTGATATACCGACATTTGCGCGTTTGGCCCGATTTCTGCTTCTCCAACCCACAAACCCACAGTGACAATCAACGGAGGAGAGAAAATGGATCCCAATCGCTTTACGGAGATGGTCCGCACCGCCCTTGCGGCCGCTCAGTCGCATGCCCTGCGGCGTCACCACCAGGAGATGACCGGCGCTCATTTGCTGCTGGCTTTGCTTGAAGAACCGAACGGCCTGGTGCCGCGCCTGCTGGAACGCCTCAACGCACCCACCGCGCAGATTCAAGCCGAGATGGAACGCGAGTTGGACCGCATTCCGGGCGTTACCGGGCCCGGCGCCGGCGATCTGCGGATGGCCACGGATCTGGCGCGGACGCTGGCCAATGCGGAACAGGAAGCCAAGGCGCTGCACGACGACTATGTCGCCAGTGAGCACATTCTTTTGGCCTTTGTGCAGGAGGGGCAGAGTACCGTGCCAGGGCGCGCGCTGAGTGCCGCCGGGTTGCAGCGCGAGGCGGTGCTGGCAACACTCAAGGAGTTGCGCGGTGGCCGCCGGGTGACCAGCGAGAATGCCGAATCCACCTATGAGGCGCTGGAGAAGTTCGGGCGCGACCTGGTGGCCGAGGCACGGGGTGGGGCGCTCGATCCGGTGATCGGACGCGATGAGGAGATTCGGCGTACGATTCAGGTGCTCAGTCGGCGCACCAAGAACAACCCGGTGCTGATCGGCGAACCGGGCGTGGGCAAGACCGCAATCGTCGAAGGACTGGCGCAGCGCATCGTGCGCGGGGATGTGCCGGAGGGACTCAAAGACCGGACCATCTTCGCGCTGGATATGGGCTCGTTGGTGGCGGGCGCCAAGTACCGCGGTGAATTCGAGGAGCGCCTGAAAGCGATTCTCAGCGAAATCACCGCGGCTGACGGGCGCATCCTGCTCTTCATCGATGAGTTGCACAACATCGTCGGCGCGGGCAAGAGCGAAGGGGCGATGGACGCCGGCAACCTGCTCAAACCGCTGCTGGCGCGCGGCGCGCTGCACTGCATCGGCGCGACCACCCTGGATGAGTACCGCAAGCACATTGAGAAGGATCCGGCACTGGAGCGGCGCTTCCAACCGGTCTATGTCGGCGAACCGTCGGTTGCCGATACGGTGTCGATTCTGCGCGGCTTGAAGGAGCGCTATGAGGTCCACCACGGCGTGCGCATCACCGATAGCGCCATCGTCGCCGCGGCGACCCTCTCCAATCGCTATGTCGGCGACCGTTTCCTGCCGGACAAAGCGATCGACCTCATCGATGAGGCGGGAGCGCGACTGCGCACCGAGATCGACTCGATGCCGGCGCCGGTGGACGAGGTAAATCGCAAGATCCTGCAATTGGAGATCGAAGAGGAAGCGCTGAAGAAGGAGAAGGACGCAGCCTCGAAGAAGCGGCTGGAGGAGCTGCGCAAGCAGCTCGCCTCGCTGCGCGAAGAGGCCGATGGTCTGCGCGCCCGCTGGGAGCGAGAGAAAGCCGCCCTGGAGCGGGTGAGTGA
>JALXCG010000514.1 GCA_026991065.1 Gemmatimonadota bacterium
GGGGAGGAGGGCGAACTCTTTCCCGGCTCGGCGACGGCCACTGCGCAGGCGCTGCCCGGTGATGTGCAGCGGCGGGTGGCGGAGGTGCTGCGGGAGCGGGGGCGGATGAGCATGACGGCCCTGGCGCGGGCGGTTTCGGCGCGCCGGGTCGAGACGACGCTCAGGCGCCTGGAGGCCCGCGGCCTGGTGCGGATCCAGCGGGAAGAGCGCAAGGTGGCGGCGGTCCGGCGCATTCGGGTCCTTGGACTCCGCTCCGGTGGCGACATGGCGCGGCTGGGGCCGCGAGGGCGAGAGTTGGTGGAGTTGCTGCGGGCGGAGGGGGGAGGGCCGCTACCGACCGGTCGCCTGACCGGTGCCTGCGGGTTTTCGGCGGCAACACTGAACTCACTGGTGCGCTGGAAAGTGGCGGAGTTCTCCCAGATCGAGGTGGAGCGTCACACCCAACTCCCCGCTTTTGCCCAACCGCAAGAGGCGGTGGAACCAACCGCCGAGCAGCGGCAGGTGATCGCCACGATCACCGAATCGCTGGTGGCGCGCGCTGGGCGGCAGATTCTTCTTTACGGTGTGACCGGCAGCGGCAAGACGCTGGTCTATGTCGAAGCGGCGGGGCGAGCACTGGAGCGAGGGCAAGGGGTGCTGCTCCTGGTCCCCGAGATCGCGCTTGCGCCGCAGCTCTATTCGGTGCTGAGCGCGCGCTTTCCCGGCCGGGTCGCGGTACTCCACTCCGGGCTCTCCAGTGGGGAGCGACGCGATGCTTGGTTCGCGTTGCACACCGGTCGGTCCTCGATCGCGCTCGGTGCCCGTTCCGCGGTCTTCGCGCCGGTGCGCAACTTGGGGTTGATCATCATCGACGAGGAGCATGAGAGCGCCTACAAGGGGAGCGGCTCGTTTCCCTATCACGCGCGTCATGTGGCGGTCGAGCGGGCCCGGCTGCTGCGGGCGACTTTGGTGCTCGGCTCCGCGACTCCGAGTGTCGAGAGTTTTCAGCGGGTGCGTGGCGGTGAATGGTTGCTTCAGGAATTGCCGCGCAGGATCGACAACCGGCCGCTGCCGGAGGTGCGGATTGTCGACATGCTGGCCGAGTTCCGCGGCGGTTGTCGCGGGTCGCTGTCGCGGGATCTGCGGCTGGCGCTGCAGGCGCGGCTGGAAGCGGGAGAGCAGGCGATTCTGTTGCTGAACCGCCGCGGCTACAGCCCCTCGATTCAGTGTGTGAGCTGCGGCGAGATTCCCGAGTGTGATGCGTGTTCGGTGCGGCTGACCTACCACCGCCACGGCGAGCGGCTGAGATGCCACTACTGCGGTGCCGAGAAGCCGCTGCCTCCGGTCTGCCCGGGCTGCGGCGCCGATCAACGCTCCTTTCGGGGATGGGGCACGCAACGGGTCGAAGAGGAACTGCGGCGGACCTTTCCGCACGCCACGGTCCTCCGCATGGATCAGGATTCCACGCGGCGGAAAAACGCCCATTTCGAGATTCTGCAGCGCTTTGCCGAGGGCGACGGCGAGATTCTGCTGGGCACGCAGATGGTCGCCAAGGGGCTCCATTTTCCGCGCGTCACCCTGGTGGGGGTGATCAACGCCGATGTCGGACTCTCGGTCGCCGATTTCCGCGCCGGAGAGCGGGCTTTTCAACTGCTGACCCAGGTTTCCGGACGCGCTGGACGCGGGGAGCGACCGGGTGAGGTGGTGGTGCAGAGTCACCTACCCGATAACTACGCGATTCGCTATGCCCGGCGCCACGACTATCCGGGGTTCTTCGCGGAAGAGATCGAGCATCGCCAGGATCTTGGCTACCCGCCCTTCTCGCGCCTGATTCTGCTCCGGATCCGGGGGACGGTGGAGGGGGCGGTGGTGCAGCGGGCGCAACGCCTGGCGGAGAGCTTGCGGCAGCAGGATCAACCGGGCCTACGGGTTCTGGGGCCGGCCGAGATGCCGGTGGCGCGGGTCCAGGGCGAGCACCGGCAGCAGATCCTGCTCAAATGCGCCGATCTGGATCGTGCTCGACTGCTGGTGCTGCGCACTCTGCGGGGGATGCCGAGTGAAAGCGGCGTATTTGTCAGCGTCGACGTGGACCCCGAGCAGATGGGCTGATGAAAATTCACGGTCAGGCGCTCGTCGCGGCGCTGCAGAACTCCTTGACCATGCCGGCGAAGACGTGGAATCCGCGGCGGAATCCGGCAATCGGAATGCGCTCATCGTCGCCGTGAAATAGCGCCGCGAAGTTGATTTCGGGAGGCAGAACAAGGGGAGAGAAGCCGTAGGTGCGCACGCCCAGCGCCGCCAGCGGTTTTGCATCGGTGAAACCGGTGAGCAGATTGGTCAGGGCATGGGATCCCGGATCCAGTTCGGACACCGCCCGCTGCATGGCGCGGAGCAGCGGGTCGTCGCCTTCGGTGACCACCGGAGCGCCCTCGGCGATGACTCGGATATCGATCTCCGGGCCGATTCGCTTGCGCACCAACTCCACGAGGCCGTCGGTGGTTTGGCCGGGCAGAATCCGACAATCGACCCAGGCTCGCACGGTTGTCGGGATCTGATTGATCTGTTCTCCCCCAGCCAGCCGGGTGGGGGCGGCCGTGTCGTGCAGCATGGCGGAAAACGCGTCGGCTGTGCGCGCGTTGGGGAAGAGGGCGCGGCCCAGGAGTCGAAAAGGAATGGGGTGCAGAAGCGAGCGGACGATGGTCGCCTTGGGTTCAGGGAGGTTTTCCGCCAGGCCGGCAACAAAGGCCTGCATCTGGGGTGTGGCGGCGAAACGGAGCGGCCGCCGCCCTAGTCGATCCGCTGCCCGGGCCAATTGGAGTACAGCATTGTTCCTGCTCGGCATCGAACCGTGCCCGGGGTCTCCGCTGGCGGTCAATTCCAACCAGACAAAGCCCTTCTCCGCAACCATGATCGGGTAGAAGCGCTGCCCGGCGAAGTGCAGGGTATAGCCACCCACTTCGCTCAGTGCGTATTCCGCGCGGACCAATTCCGGGTGCTCCGCGGCGATCCAGCGTGAGCCCAGGCCGCTTCCCATCTCCTCGTCGGCGAATGCGGCCACGATCAGATCACGTTCCAGCGGAAAGCCCGCGCGCGCCAATCCGATGAGCGTGACGATCTGCATCGCCACCGTCTGTTTCATGTCGATGGCGCCCCGTCCCCAGAGACAGCCGTCGGCCTCTACGGCGGCGAAGGGAGGATGGGTCCAGCGCGCCGGGTTTGCCGCAACGACATCCAGATGGCCGTGGAGGAGCAAGGGGTCGGCTCCTCCGCTTCCCGCCAGTCGGACGATCAGATTGGAACGCCCCGGTTCCTTTTCCAGAATGGTCGGCTTCAGCCCCTCGCGGGTGAGCAGAGGAGCAAGAATGTCGCGGGCGATCCGGGCCTCGTTGCCGGGCGGGTTGGTGGTATCAACCCGCAGCATTTCACGGAGAAGCGCCAGTGCTTCATCCGCCAAATCCGGCGGAGGCCAGCTCATTCCTGCTCCGGAGTCACCGGTGGCGGCGCCAACTCTGTGCCATCCACGGGGGCGAGAGCAGTGGAATCGGCGTCTATGGCGTAGTCGAGCACTGCACCCTGATCACCCACTCGATAGTTGACATCTCCTCGCGCTTTGGTGCGTTCGGCGATCTCGGCCATCGACTGGTCGACCGACTCTTTCAAGTCGCTCATGCGATCGGTGAAGGCCTGGGTGACCGTGTTGCCATCTTCCATCGACGTAATGACGTGCGGAGTGATCAGAATGACCAGTTCTGTCTTTGCCTTGCGGGTGCCGCTGGAGCGGAAGAGATAGCCGAGAATGGGAATCTTCGAGAGAATCGGAATTCCGGCTTGGGTGGCGGTTTCCGACTCCTGGATCAAGCCGCCGATGGCCAGGGTTTGACCGTCACGCACCGAGACGGTGGTTTTCGCGGTTCGGGTCACGAAGGTTGGTTGGCCGTTGGCGGTGGAGCCGGAAATCTCGGAGACCTCCTGGTCCAACTCCAGGGCGACCACCCCTTGCTCGTTAATGTTCGGCGTGATCTTCAGTTTGATACCGGCGTCGCGGTACTGGAAGGAGAGGCGTTCGACGCCTGTTTCGGTAATGGTGCTTTGCTGAATCGGTACCTCGTCCGTTACCGCAATCTCCGCTTCCTTGTTGTCCGATGCAACGATATTCGGACTGGCCAGCACGTTGAGCTTGGATTCCGCTGCCCTGGCTTCCAGAACCGCCTGCAGGCGGTTGGTTTCAGAGAGCATGTAACGGAAACCATCGAACACGGACGAGGAGGAATCGCGCTGCGCCGCGCCGCGCGAGAAGTCTTGCTGATAGGTGTGGTCGCGGCCACCATAGCGGCTGGTGAAGGTGTTGGATGTTGACCATTCAATGCCGAATTGGGTGTCTTCATCCAGCGAGATCTCCGCGATCAGCATTTCGATGAAGACCTGTTTCGGCTCGATATCCAGGAGTGCAATGGTGCGCTTGATGTTCTCGTAGTTGCGTGGTGTGGTCTTGATAATGAGCGCGTTGATATCGTTGTAGGGCACGACCGCGGCGCCGGCGAAGCGTGCTGCGCTCTTGTCGTTGCGATTGCCGGTGCTTTCGCTATCGCGCCGACTGCTGCCGGTGCGCCGGCTGGTGCGCGTGCTGGTGCGGCTGCGCGTGGTGCGTGCACGGGCACTGTTTGAGCGGCGTTGATCTTCCTCGGGATAGAGATCATTCAGGACCTTGGCCAGAGTCTCCGCCTCGGCATTTTCCAAGTAGTAGACAAAGAGGTTGTCCTGAGAGGTGTTGCTGGGGACATCCAGACGCTCGATGATGCGCAGCATGCGCCGAATGGAGGAGGCTGAAGAGGAGATGATCAGCGTGTTGGTTCCCTCATGGGCGACAATTGCCCGCCCCTGGCCGCTCACGAAATCATTGAGAACATTTGCCATCTCACCCGCACCGATATGCTCCAGGGGGACGATCTGGGTAATGAGGCGGTCGTCGGCCGGTATGTCATCCAGCGATTTGCCACTGCGTGTCTCGACGTTGTATTGCGGTGAATCCTTAAGCGGCACGATTTTGTAGTAGCGCCCGGAGGGAATGGCCGCCAGGCCGTTGATCTCGAGGACCGTCTGAATCACGTCCGGCACATCCTCTTTCTTGATCGCCTTGGACGACTTGATCGTTACGGAGGCGGCGTTGATGTCCGGGTGAACGATGAAATTCAGGTCATCGCGGATCTCCGACATCAGCTGCAGGAACTCGAGCAGGTCCATGCCGTCGAAGTTGACTTTGAGTGCGTCGGTGCTCTGAGAATCGACGATTCGCGACGCCGATTGGGCGACCACCGGAGTTCCGGCGCGACGAGAGGTGTCCCGGTTCTTGCTGCGCGAGCGACCCCTGTTGCTCTCCGGAGGCTCCCCCGCCATCGGGTCGCCCTCGGGGGCCCCGCGGAGGGGCGAACGAAAGTCGAAGAGATCGCCGGCGTGGTCTTCCAGCCGATCGAGAATCTCTTCGCGGGTGGCCGCGTCCGAGGTCGGATCGTCATCCCCGTCTTGGGCCTGGGCGGGGGGG
>JALXCG010000515.1 GCA_026991065.1 Gemmatimonadota bacterium
GGGGGGGGGGGGGGGGCGGCGCGAGGGGGTCGGGATTGTGGCCCAGACCGAGGGCGCGGCGGGGCTCAAGCCGACGGTCGAGTGGGCGACGAGAGAAGCGGTGACGGCCGGCGCTGGGGGGACGGCGTTGCGGGAAGGTGGGGGCCGTTGAGCAAGCCGCGGATTCTTTTGGCTGGTGATTATCCCCGGGGCTTCTGCCGGGGGGGTGTTCAGGCTGTCATGCAGACCACGGCGCGGGCCCTGGCGGCGATGGGGGATCTGGAGATCCATGTGGTGTCGCCGTCACCGGAGCACGTTCAGTCGCGCACCCGTGACGATGGCCGCGTGCGGATCCACGAAGTGCGCGTGGCGCGGGCACCGGCCAGTGTGCGGGCGCTGACCATCGATGTCGCGGCGGTGCGGCGGGTAATCGGCGAGGTGCGGCCGCACTTGATTCACGCCCACAGTCAGGAGGGGCACGCGCTGGCCGCGGTGCGCAGCGAGCGCCCGGCGGTGGTTTCGGTGCATGGGCTGCTGCAGGCGCAAAATCATCTGCTCCGGGGGCGGCGCATCTGGCGCAAGCTGCGGGCCGGACTGTGGACCCGGGCGGAGCGCAGTGTTCTGCGGCAGGCGCGCGATGTGATCGTGATGTCGCGTCATGTGGCGGCGGCGGTGGAGCGGGAGAGCAACGCCCGGGTGCACTGGGCGCCGAACCCGATCGGTGATGAATGGTGTGCGTTGCGCGACGATCCGGCGCCGGGGCGGGTGCTTTTTGTGGGGCTGATCACGCCGCGCAAGGATCTGGAGACTCTGGTGCGCGCGGTGCAGCACATGCCGGGAAGAACAGAGGTGCGCATCGCCGGGGCGGTGCATGATCAGAAATACTTCCAGGAGTTGCTGCGGCTCACCAAGGAGCTGAGCGTGGATGCGCGGGTCACTTTCACCGGCCGCCTCTCCGATGACGCGCTGCGGCGCGAGTATCGGCGGGCGATGGTGGTGGTGCTGCCCTCGCTGGAGGAGTCGGCGCCGATCGCCATTACGCAGGCGATGGCGGCGGGCAAGCCGGTGGTAGCAACCCGCGTGGGGGGGATTCCCGATCTGGTCAGCGACGAAGAGAATGGGCTGCTGGTACCGGCGCGAAACCCCGAGGCGTTTGGCGCGGCGGTTGGGCGCGTGCTGCGCAACCGCAGGCTGCGGGAGCGGCTGGCGCGGGATGGCCGGCAGCGCGGGTTGCGGCATCAGCCGGGGCAGGTGGCGCGGCGGCTGCGGGCGATCTACGCCGAGGTGCTGGAGCGGCAGGGGATCTATCTGCCGATCGCGGAGCAGCGTCTGGCGCAGGCGGTGATCGGCGCGCAGGCGGCTCCGGCGGTTCCGGCGGGGCCTGGGGCGGCCGGGGCGGTTGGCCCGGCCGGAGCGCCGCGCGAGGAGAGCGCCGAGGCTGAGATGGCGGCGACCGAGGTGGCTGATGAGATCTCCGGCGGGCAAGCGCGGGGGTAAGGCGATGGAGCAGACGACGGCGAGGGGCCGGAGC
>JALXCG010000516.1 GCA_026991065.1 Gemmatimonadota bacterium
GAGACGCCGGCGATTGTTCTCCACCCACTCGCGGTAGCGCGCCGGCGTCTCATCCGCCAGCGTGCGCACGGTGACCGTGTGCAGCTCCTCGCCCCGCTTGAGAGTCAGTGTCACCAGCGAATCCGCCATGTAAAGCAGCGCCTCCTGCGGCGCGCAGCGGGCATCCACCGGCCGCCCCCCAACCGCCACCAGCAGGTCTCCCTCGCGCAGATCCAGCCCCGGCTGGCGCAGCGGTGAGTCACTCTTCGCGTCCCACGTATCGCCACGCACCAGATGCCCGATGCGGTAGCCGCCGGCGGCCGCGTCGAACTCCAGATCGGCCCCCAGGAACCCCTGCGCATAGTGGGGCGAGGGGAGATAATCGCCGCTCATCTCATAAGCGTGCGAAGTGCCCATCTCCCCCTGCATCTCCCAGAGCAGATCGGACAGCTCGGCCCGCGTGCCGATGCGCTCCAGCAGCGGCAGATAGCGATCATGAATCCGCTGCCAGTCGACATCGGAGAGATCCGCCGTCCAGAAATTCTCGCGCATCAAGCGCCAACTCTCGCGATACATCTGCCGCCACTCGGCCAGCGGCTCCACCAACACCCGCACGCGCCCCAGGTCGATCCAGCCGCTCTTGCGCCCGCGCGGCGGCAGGTCGTCGCCCGGGGGCTCCTGCGCCGGCAACAGACGCCAGCGCGACCCGGTGCGGTAGAGCAGCGCGCGGCCGTCGGCCGAGGTCTCGAACTCGGTTACCTCCTCGGCGAAGACCTCCTCCCGCAGCTCCTCCAGGTCGAAGCAGCGCAGCGTGCCACCGGCATTTGCATCATCCTCATCGCTGTCGCCGCTGTGCAGCGCGCCGGTGACCGGCGAGGAGAGATAGAAAACCTTGCCCCGCGCCGCCCGCAATGACTCGTAGCGCGCCTCCGCCACGGGAAAGGCCAGGGTGCGGTCCTGAATCCCCTCGAGGTCGATTCGAATCGCGTCGTCCACCGCTTTCGACCCCTCTCCCGGTGCCTCCTTCGCGGTCGGCGCCGCGCCACCACCACCATCGCTCGCGCCGCCGCCGGTCGCGGCCCCGCTCTCTCCCACCGGCTTCGGCCCCGGCAGGAAGGGAGAGGGCAGATCGCGCCGCAGCGGAATCAGATAGGGGCGCGCGCCGTGCGGAAACGCCAGTTCGAAATGAAAACTGTCATAGATCGGGTCGAACTCGCGGAACGACAGGAAGAACAGGTAGTTGCCATCCTTGCTGAAGGCCGGCGAGAAATCCTCGAACTCCGGCGGCGTCAGCGCGGTAATGCCGCCGTCGGCGACACTGTAGAGCTTGAGTTGGGTGCCGCTGCGGGTGACGCCGAGTCCATAGCAGAGATACCCGCCATCCGGCGACCAGGCGAGTTCCGTGATCCGTCCATAATCGCTGCGGTCGATCCGTTCCGCCGTGGCGCTCTCGATATCGGCGATGAAGATCTCGAAGCGGTTGTTGGTCACCGCCAGCTTGGTGCCGCGCGGCGCCATCCGCAGCGC
>JALXCG010000517.1 GCA_026991065.1 Gemmatimonadota bacterium
TACTTTTGGATCGAAATTTTGGATAGCACGTCCTAATTTTTTTGCCTCGGCAGGAGTGGGTGCTGCGAGTATTTCCGGAATCATAGCGGGATCGAACAACTGTGCTTTGCCTACCATCATATAGTGCTCGGCTGATTTGTAGGTGTTGCCATTTACGACAAAATCTACGAGCCACCATTGACTTAGGCTGCTTTTGGTGATGGTACCGTCTTTGGATGATTGATGCCCCCAAAAGAAGAGGAATTTCAGTATTTCTCCTTGGTCGAATCGTTGTTTTATGGTTTTGATTGTATTTTTCATTTATTTATTTTTTATGATGTGTTGGCGTTGGTTTCGCAGATTGGTGACGCACTAGCCTTAGAGTCGCCCGCTGAATTCGCTGAATTTCGCAGACCGTGTGACGCAAATTGTATTAATCAATATCGGATACTGTACTGCTGCTCAAACTGATTGATTATTTCATTGAAGTTTGCCGGTAATTTTTGTTTGGCTTTAATGATTAAATCATTCGGAATTGATTGATAATAGGCTTGTGAAATGGCACCTGTTATACAGGCAATGGTATCACTGTCGCCTCCTATGGAGATGGCCGTTCGGATGGCATCTTCAAAATCGGTAGACTCCAAAAATGCGATGATGGCCTCCGGTACCGAACCTTGGCAACTGACATCAAATTTGTATATTTCCCGAATATCATCAATGTGTCTCGATAGATCATAGTTGAATTTTTTTTCGATTGTATGCTTTATTTGTTCTTTACTTTTTCTATTTCTTGCTAGGAAGATAGCTAAAGTAACGGCTTGTGCGCCTTTGATTCCTTCGGGGTGGTTGTGGGTGATTTCAGCGCTTTTTTTTGCTTCTTCTAATACTAATTTTTCATCATCTGAAATATAAGCAATGGGACATACTCTCATAGCAGAGCCGTTGCCCCAGCTATTGTATGGGCCGGTTATTTCTCCTGCCAGCCACCGAATGAAGTTGCCTCCATAACCGGCATAGGGGTAATTATTACCGTATTTTTTGATGGTTTCGGCATAGTCTTTTTGATTCAGAATACAGTCTGCGACAGCGATGGTTAACACGGTGTCGTCTGTGTATTGTGATTCGTCTGTGAACAATTCAAACTCTTTTTGTTTGATGTTATGTCTTTCGAATCTTGATCCTATTATATCTCCTATTATTGCTCCTATCATTTTGTTAATTTTTTGTAACTATTCAGTTCCGAGTCCTTTTGGCTAAAAAACACACTTTTTCTGCCATATTTTTTTTGAGCGTTTGAGCTGTTGAGCCTGTCTCGTGACCGTAGGGAGAGAGGCTCTTTAGCTGTTAAGTTATTAAGCCTGCCTCACCAATAAAAGCTACCGTATATACATAAGTTCCTAATCTTTGTTTTGTCACCATTTTTGAGCCAGAGGCATCAAAAATACCGCCAAAACAGAGACATTGGCTATCTATTTTTAACAAAGCCCGTCTTTGCCGGGCAAGTGTGACCACGCTGTGGTCA
>JALXCG010000518.1 GCA_026991065.1 Gemmatimonadota bacterium
CTCGTCGGCGATGATCCCACTTAGCGTGGAAGCCGGTGTGTCTCCGGGAACCGCAACCATGTCCAACCCGACAGAGCATACTGCCGACATCGCTTCCAGTTTTTCAAGGGAAAGCGCCCCTTCTCGTACCGCCCGAATCATGCCCTGATCTTCGGAAACGGGAATAAAGGCACCGGAGAGCCCACCGGTGGCACTGGTGGCCATGGCACCGCCCTTCTTGATCGCGTCGGTGAGAAGGGCCAGCGCGGCCGTTGTTCCTGGGGCTCCGGTTCGTTGCAGGCCCATCAACTCAAGAATGTCGGCGATCGAGTCGCCGGGAGCCGGTGTCGGCGCGAGAGAAACGTCGACAATGCCAAAATCAACCCCCATGCGCTCCGAAACCCGCCGCCCGATCATCTCTCCGAGGCGGGTGATTTTGAATCCGGTGCGCTTGATGATCTCGGCCAGGGAGCCGAGATCCAGATGCCCCAGGCGAACCAGGGCGGCACGTACCACACCGGGCCCGCTGACCCCCACATTGACGGTACATTCGGCTTCGCCCAAGCCATGAAAGGTGCCCGCGACAAAGGGGTTGTCATCCGGGGCATTGGCAAAAACCACCAGCTTGGCGCAGCCGATCCCGCCATCACCACGGGTGCGTTCAGCCAACTCCTTGATGATCGTGCCCATGCGCGCAACCGCATCCATGTTGATGCCGGTGTTGGTGGTGGCAACGTTTACCGAAGCACAAACTCGCCGGGTGCTCGCCAATGCCTCCGGGAGGGCATCGAAATAGGCCAGGTCTCCCTTGGTAAAGCCCTTGTGTACCAAGGCGGAAAAGCCGCCAAGATAGTCGACTCCGATCTCTTCGGCGAGATCATCAAGAGTCCTGGCCAGACGCACAAAGCCGGCGGCATCGAGCCCCGCGCCGAATATGGCGGCAGGCGTGATCGAAATCCGCTTATTGGCAATTGGAATGCCGTAGTCGGCTTCCACGCGCCGAGCTTGGTGGACAAAATTGCCGGCGTAGGCACGCACCTTCTCCTGAACGCGGCGACAAACTTGCGCAGCGTCTGTGCCTCCACAGTCGAGAAGGCTGATGCCCAACGTAACGGTTCGGATGTCGAGATGCTCGGTCTCGAACATCCGCACGGTTTCCAGGATTTCGTCGCGGCTCCAGGACATTAGATTCTGTGCATGTAGCGAAACACGTCTTCGTGCTGAGCCACAATGCGAACACCGAGGTCGACGCCGCGGTTGGTTAGGAGTTCTTGGACTCGCCCATAGTCCATGGTGGCGCGACTCAGGTCGGCAACCACAACCATGGCAAAATACTCTCCGAGGAGGGTCTGGCTCATATCCAGGATATTGCCCCCGACTTCGGCGATCACCCCTGTGACCCCGGCGGCGATGCCCGGAGCATTCCTGCCAAGAACGGTGATGATCACCCGGTGGCCGGTGCGTTCGCCCACCGGGTCGGAGGCGCTCCGGTCCACCGTCCGCGCCGTGGCCGGCGATGGGGAT
>JALXCG010000519.1 GCA_026991065.1 Gemmatimonadota bacterium
TGCCGGCGGCAACCGCCAGTTCGGGAATCACTTCGACGCTGTAGACCTCCGCGCCCAGCTCGCTGAGCAGAGCGGTTTGGTAGCCGGAACCGGTGCCGATCTCCAGTACCCGTTCCCCCCTCCGCAGTTGCAGCATGCTGATCATGAGCGCCACCACATAGGGCTGGGAGATGGTCTGGCCGTGAGGCAGCGGCAGCGGTCGGTCGCGGTAAGCATGGCGACGCTGCGCCGGCGGCACAAAACGCTCGCGCGGAACCACCCGCATGGCGCGCAGGACCGCTGCATCCCGCACGCCGCGGCGAACAATCTGCTCGTCGACCATCCGCATGCGCGGATGCTCCGCGCTCACTTTGCCGACCTGTTGCCGCTCCGGTTCCGGCTCGCCGCGAGAAAAGAACATCGCCAGGGCTTTCCCGCTCCTGTCCATGCGTTCAGATGATTTGCCAATCGCTTACGTTTAAACGCTACTCTACTCCCATGAATCAGCGCCAGATCTGGAATCGACGCCACGCCGAAGAGGAGATCGGCTCCATCTCGCCCAGTCCCTTCCTGGACGAGGTCGCCCATCTCCTGCCGGCGCCGGGGGCGGCGATCGATGTTGCCGGTGGCGCCGGGCGCAACTCCATCTGGCTTGCCCGTCGCGGTTTTCGCGTCACGCTGGCGGATTTTTCCGCGGTCGCGCTGGAAAAAGCGGTCGGCCGCGCCGCCGCCGCCGGCGTTGAACTGCACCCGCTGGAACTGGACCTGGAGAACGACCCCTTCCCAGCAGGTCCCTGGCGGGTGATCCTCTCCTTCAACTTTCTTCTGCGCCCGCTCTACCCCCGCTTTGCGGCGGCGCTGGCACCCGGTGGCTTGCTGATCGTCAGTCAGCCCACGGTGCGCAATCTCGAGCGGCGATCTCGCCCGCCGCGCCCCTTCCTTTTCGAGGAGGGGGAACTGCCCACCCTGATCGGTGACTTGGAGCTGCTCCATTACACCGAGGGATGGACCTCCGGCGACCACCATGAAGCACATCTGGTAGCCCGCAAACCTGGAGATCGCGAATGAAAGCAAATGTTAGCGCAATCGGTCTGGCCCTCCTGCTCAGCGCCACCGCGGCCCACGCCGGCACTGGAGTCAGCGCCCGCGTCGGTACCCTCGGCCTTGGGGTCGACGTGACCCAGTCGCTGCTGCCCATGGTCAATGCCCGTCTCGGCTTCAGCTACTTCACCTTCAGCTACAGCACCACCACCGACGGCATCGACTACGACTACGACCTCAACCTGGGCTCGGGGCAGCTCCTGCTCGACTACCACCCGATCCCGCTCATGGGGTTTCGCCTGAGCGGCGGCACCTTGATCAACGGCAACAACCTGGACATGGCGGCCAATCTGCCGGACATCGAGATCCCGATCGGCGACGAGACCTACACCGCCTCAGAGGTTGGCACTCTCACCGGCGACATCGACCTGAATACCTTCGCACCCTATCTCGGCATCGGCTGGGGCAACGCCGCCAGCAGCCGGATCTCGATCAACACCGATCTGGGCGTGGTGTTTCAGGGCTCCCCCAGTGTCACCCTGCATTCCGTCAATGGGACCCTGTCGGACACACAGCAATTCAAGGACGCGCTCGAACAGGAGCGCCAGTCGATCGAAGATGACCTGGATGTCTACAAGTACTACCCGGTCTTCTCCATCGGCATCGGCGTGAAGTTCACTCTTTTCTAGCCGGGAGTGCATGGCGCATCGCGTAGTGCAAGTGCGGTGCGCAGCCCGGCCCCCGCGCCGAGCGTGGCCCGGCGCATTCGGGAGCGGGATCAGGCGCGCAGCAGCTCCTCGATCTCGCTCACCGCGGCTTCCACCGAGATGCGCCGCTGCTCCATCGTGTCGCGGTCGCGCAGCGTGATGGTGCCATCTTCGAGAGTCTGCCCGTCGATTGTCAGGCACCAGGGAGTGCCGATCTCGTCGTGGCGTCGATAGCGGCGGCCGATCGCGTGCTGCTCATCGTAGCGCGCATTGATCCCGTGGGCGAAGAACGCCTCGACCACCTCGCGCGCCCGCTCCGGCATGCCGTTCTTTTTCACCAACGGCAGCACCGCCACCTTGATCGGCGCCAGGCGCGGATGCAGTTTCAGCACCACGCGCTGCGCGTTGTCTCCCTTGGCGTCCGGCACCTCCTCTTCGGTGTAGGCATCGAGCAGGAACACCAGTACTCCGCGCGTGGCCCCCGCCGCCGGCTCGATCACGTAGGGGATGAACCGCTTCTTCTCCACCGGATCGAAATACTCCAGCTTCGCCTTGCTCCGCTCGGCGTGCTTGCGCAGATCATAATCGGTGCGGTTGGCCACCCCCTCCAGCTCTCCCCAGCCCCACGGATAGAGATACTCGATGTCGTAGCACGCCTTGGCGTAGTGAGCCAACTCCTCCGGCTCATGCGGCCGCAGCCGGAACTGCTCCGGGTGGTTGGCATACTGTTGCCACCAACCCATCCGCTCCTTGCACCAGTAGTCGAGCCACTTGTCGTCTGTTCCCGGCTCGCAGAAGAACTCCATCTCCATCTGCTCGAACTCCACCGAACGGAAGATGAAGTGCTCGATGGTGATCTCGTTGCGGAACGACTTGCCCGCCTGGGCGATGCCGAAGGGAATCTTGGCTGAAGTCGACTGTTGCACATTCTGGAACTGCACGAACATCGCCTGCGCCGTCTCCGGCCGCAGATAGACCGCGTTCTCGCGACTCGCTGCATCCAGCCGCGCCCGGATCTCGCTCGTTTCCAGCCCGTCGAACTCTCCCGCCGCGATCGCCGCCGCCACCGACCCGAGCGGATCGACCGCGCCGATGTTGGTCTTGAACATCAGATTGAACTGCCGCTCCTCGCTCAGCAGCGGCGAACCACAAACCGGGCAGCAGTAGCCCCGATCTCCGGCGGTGACCCCGAAGATCTCTTTGCCGCGCCGCTGCACCTCCAGCTCGAACTGCTCTCGCAGCATCTTCTCCGCCACCTTGGCCCGCCCTTTGTCGGCGAATGCCAGGCGCGCCTCGGCACCGGGCTCGATCCGCGGCGCCTGGTCCGCCCGAAACCGCTCTTTGCAGAGCAGGCAGTCCACCAGCGGATCGTTGAAGCCGGCGAGGTGTCCGGAAGCCTCCCATACCTTGGAGTGCATGATGATCGACGCATCCAGCCCGACCACGTTCTCGCGGCTGTGGACCATGTTGCGCCACCATTCATTGATCAGGTTGCGCTTCAACTCTACCCCGAGCGGCCCATAGTCATAGGCGCTGCGCAGACCCCCGTAGATCTCCGAAGATTGAAAGATGAAACCCCGCCGCTTGCACAGCGAGACGATTTTCTGCATCAAATCCTGTTCACTAGCCAATCTCGGTCCCCATCTCCACTGGATGTCCGCGCATCGCTCTCTTTTGTTCCGTCGCTCAGCCCTGCTCGCGCTGTGTCAGCAACTGCTCCGCCAGCCCCGCCAGCAGCCGCACGCCGACTCCGGTCGCCCCCGCCTTGGGCTGATAGGGGCACTTGTTGTAGATCAACGCCCGCTCGACCAGTGCCGATGCCGCAATGTCCAGGTGCCCCCACGCTTTCACGGTATCGAAGTCGATGAACTGCTTCAGGAAGACCGCCGCGGTGATCGCCCCGCCGCCGGTCGCGCGGTCGAGATTGCAGTTGGCGATGTCCGCCGCCTCGCTCTCCAACTGCACCAGGTAGTCGTCGTCCACCGGCAGGCGCCACAGCCACTCCGCCGACCCGCGCCCCGCCGCGTAGAGCAGAGCGGTAAATGCGTCGTCCTCTTCGCGGGTGTTGGCGTGGGTGAAGAGCCCGGAGACAAAATGCCCCAGCGCCACCACGATCGCCCCGGTCAGCGTGGCGATATCCACCATGTGCCGCGGCTTGTAGTGCTCACACGCATAACTTAGCGAATCCGCCAGCAGCAACCGCCCCTCGGCGTCCGTATTCAGAATCTCCACCGTTTTGCCCTGGTGCGAGCGCAGAATATCCCCCGGCTTGAAAGCGTGGCCGCTCACCAGATTCTCCGCCAGCGGCATGATTCCCACCACATTCACGTCGGTGCCCGCTTCGGAGATCACCTGCATCGCTCCCAGCACCGCCGCGGCCCCGGCCATGTCTCCGTACATCCGCGTCATCCCGCCGCTGGGTTTGATGTTGTAGCCACCGGAATCGAACGTCACGCCCTTGCCGACCATCGCCAGATCCCAGCCCGCCTCGGCGCCGCGCGGACAATGCTCCAGGATCACCACGCAGGGCGCGTTTTCCGATCCCTGCGCCACCGCCAGGTGCAGCCCCATGCCGAGTTTCTCCATATCTTTCGCCGACAGCACCTGCAACCGCAGCCCCGGATTCGCCTGCGCCACCTTGCGCGCCTCGTCGGCGAAGAGGCCCGGTGTCAGATCCCCGGCCGGGGTGTTCACCAGATCACGCGCCATGCAGGTGCCCGTGGAGCGCGACACGCCGCGTTCGATCGCCGTGGTCAGGGTTTCTTCCTGGCCGTCGGTGAGAATCAGAATCTTCTCGATCTCGCAGCGCGCTTCCGCATCCTCGTCCTTCTTGCCGCCTGCCGCGCCGCCGTTGTCCAGGTAGCGGTCGAAGCGGTAGGTGCCGAGCATCGCTCCCTCGACCACCAACTGTCCGGCAATCTCCGCCGGCACGCCGTAGTCCGCGAAATCATCCACCGCGAAATCGCTGAAGTGCTTGCCGCGGAACTCCCGCGCCGCGATCGCCACCACCGAACGCAGCCGATCGTGGAGCCGATAGATGTGGCGGATCTCACTCTTCTTGCCCAGGCCCATGAAGAGCAGCCAGTCGAAACCATGCTTCTGGCGGTCGCCCGGCAGCAGATTCACCGCCTTGTAGGAGCCGCCAATGCGGTGGGTCTCGATCAGTTCGAGCACCGTCTCCGCAGTTCCCTCCCCCAGATACTTCACCAGGTGTTCGCGGTTCTCTTCGATCCCATCGAAGATCGCCACCATCAGGTTGCGGCTGGAGCGATCGTCCCGGGAGACAGCTTTGAATTGAATCGTGGGGGTCATCTTGAAATCTTTCCTGAAACGCAAAAGGGAGTTCTTGGGGGGTAGAGGTCGCAAACGCCGGCCCAAGCACCGCGCCGCGACCCTGTCGGGGCCCTCCGCCGCACTCGGCAACCGCCGAAAAATCAACCGCTTGTGCGATGCACGCCGCACGCGGAAATGCGCAGTCTAACATCCAGCCCCGGCGTTGTCCCGCAGAAGCGCGCCCATCCAGCCCCGCGTCTCACTCCGTTCCGGCCCCGATCCAGCCGCCGCGCCGCTTTCCGCACAAGCTTCTTGCGCCGACAACCTTCCGGGGCCAGAATCACCTCAACGTCCCGCGCCCGCCGCGCTGCGCGCCAGAACCACCGGGCGCGGGAGCCGCCGCCGCAGTCCCGCGATTGGAAGCAGCATGCCCAATCTCCGCCTTCTTCTGGTCGACGATGAGGTCGACTTTCTGCGTACTACCG
>JALXCG010000520.1 GCA_026991065.1 Gemmatimonadota bacterium
CCCAACGAGAGCGGGATCGAGGGATCGATCGACACTGCACGCCGGCAATGGTTGCAAAGAGTGCGAACCAGTCGCTGGGCAACGATGATGTTGATCGCGTGAGCGATCAGGAAGGGCTCGATTCCCAACTTGTAGAGCCTGGAGACTGCCGAAGGCGCATCGTTGGTGTGCAGAGTGGAGAAGGTCAGATGGCCGGTGTTGGCGAGTTTGATGGCGATGTCGGCGGTGGTCTTGTCGCGCATCTCTCCAACCATGACGATATCGGGGTCATGGCGAAGGATGGCGCGCAGCGCCTGCTCGAAGTTCAGCTTTGGATTGAGCTTGACCTGGCGGGCGCCGGGAATGATGTACTCCACGGGATCTTCGACGGTTATCGCGTTCAGAGAGGGGTTGAGCACGCGGTGCAGCGCCGCGACCAGGGTCGTCGATTTCCCGCTCCCGGTTGGCCCTGTGAGAATGATGATCCCTTGCGGACGCCGCACGGCGCTCTCGAAATCCTGCCGCGCCTGCTCAAGAAAGCCGATCGCCTCAAGATCCGTGATCAGCTTGCGATCGTCGAGCACCCGCAGCACGGCACTCTCCAGCCGGCGCCGATTCTCCTGGCCAACGATCGGTAGAATCGATACCCGAAAGCGGATGTTGTGCCCGTCGATATCCCGCTGGATATATCCATCCTGGGCGGCATCACGCTCAAAACGGTCGACGTTGCGCGCGCGATCCTTGACCACCGCGATGATCGCCTCCGGGTTCAGCCCGTTCTGCTCCAGCCACAGTTGTAGTCGGCCATCCACGCGAAAACGGATCTGCACACCATCCACACCGGATGGCAGGATGTGAATATCACTGGCACCGCGCCGCACAGCTTCGAGAAGGCAGCCTTCCACCAGATTGGTGAGCGCGGAGTGATGGATCTCGATGACCTCCTCCGGTTCGCTCTCCTCGGTGCCGGAAAACTCCTCGTCAACTTGTCCAAGATCGCGCAGGTATCGGTTGTCGTCCTGTATGGCCCGATCAAAGAACTCGCGCACCCTGGCGCGTGGCGCGAAAAGCAACTCATAGCGCGCCAGTCCCATCTGCCGCGTAAGACGCACAATCCGCGGATCCGTGGGAACCGGAGTGGCCAGCCGCACGGGCGTGCCGTGCCGGTCGCGGTCGGCGAAGGGCGCCAGCGGTACATCACGCAGTTCCGCCAATATCTCGTCGGGGAGGTCCATCAGGAATCGAATGGCGAACTCCAAGGCATCGTCGGGCACCGCCTCTTCGCTGAGTTCGACCTCCTGAAACCCATACATGGAAGCGATTTCCCGGGCCACCGCATCTTCGGGGACCCCACACTCCATGGTCAGAATCTCGCCCAAGCGCCGGCGTGAATCCGCCCCCTCCCCGCTTTGAATCTGCAGCGCCCGCTGCAACACGTGCTCGCCGATGATCCCGCGCTTGACCAGGCGTGTGCCGATGCGATCGGTGGCTTTGATCTCCAGCCGCCGATCCTGATCCGTCGTCCGATACTGCGCCGGTTCGCCCACCGAACCCGGTGCCGCCGCCAGCACTTCGAGATCCGAGTCGCTCCGGTGGGACGACATCGACGACACCCGCGACACTGTCGGCGTGGCCTCCACGGGGGTCTCGCCAGGAGTATCCGCGCCTTCTCCGCGCCTGGATGCGAAGGGCAGCCTCAATGGTAGATCCCGGGTGGTGTCGGATGAATCATCGCGGTTTCCGACGACACCACAGTGATCCCAACCATCACGATGGTGATCAGGAGCGCGCTCCAGATCTGCACCAGATCGACCACTGCCTTAAGGCGATAGGTGGTTTCCGATTCGTAGTAGTTCGCTAGTTGCAGGGCGGTCTTGCGCAGAGTTCCGGTTTCCGCGCCGGTTCGCAGTCGAGATATTGCGGTTTGGGTAAAGATGCCTGTGCTCTCCAGGGCTTCAACAAAGCCGGTTCCAGTGCGGACCATGCGCGGCAGAACCTCCTCCTTGATGCGTTTTTCGAAATAGCGGTTTTGACACGACTCCGCGGCGACCCGAATCACCTCAATGTTGTCCCCCGAACCGCTGTAGGTCGCATGGAACACGCGGCAGAAAATCTCGATCGCGGTTTTCTGCAGGATGGATCCGATCACCGGAACCTTGAGCGAATACTCATCCAGCCAGAGCCTGCTCCGCGGGTGACGAAACACCAGAATGCCTCCGGCCAGGATCGCGAACAGGCCGCCAGCGATCGCAAGATGATGGGCAAAGACATAGTCCTTGAACGCGAGCGTCGCTCCCGTCATGGGCGGCATTTCGATCTTGTACTTGATCAGCAGATCGGCGGTCTTCGGAAAGATGTAGCCAACATAGAACCAAATCACGCCGAGCAAGGCCAACGCCGTGAACATCGGCATGAGCAGAGCCGAGCGCATCATCTTGCTGAATTCCGCGCGCCGCTCCAGGAACTTGGCGGCGGATTCATAGACTTCCACCATGTTGCCACTGGTCGAGGCGATGCCGAGCATATAGGCGGGAAAACGCCCAAATATGCCCTTGTGCTTGCCAAAGACCTCGTGACCGCTGCGGCCGTCTTTCAAGTCGCTCTGGATCTCTTCCAGCGCTTCGCGCATGGCGCGATTGGGGAAATCGTTCTTCAAAAGGGAGAGGATCTCGTCGTACGGCAAATGCTCGCGCAGAAGATCCGCGGAGAGCCGCATGAAAGTCACAACATCCCGGAAAGAGGGCTTGAACAGCGGTCCGAACCAACGTGGCCGCACAGCTTCAACCCGATAGCCGGCCTTCACCAGCGCCGCTTCCACCTCGGCGGCGGTAAACGCCTTCTGCTCCCCCTTGATTACACTACCGGTGGCCCGCCGGGCTCTGAAGCAGAACGTTTTGCGCTGCTGAACGCCGGTCAAACGCAAGGCTTTCGACCGAGCAATCTCGGTTGCGCGGCGCCGCGCTTCCCGCCCGTTGGCGCAATGCAGAATCCCGGTGACCGGGCGATTCCGCGTGTTCACTCCTTGGTATCGATATACTGGCATGGTCTCTCTGCCTGGCTGAGTTTGTGCCGGCGATCACCCCGAGACACTGATCTTGCCGCTCCCTAGTCCACCCGACCCTCCGCCCCGCTCAATCCGCTTCTCTCTCGGACTGCGGCGCGCGATCACACATTGCTCGATGTTGGCGAAGGCAATCCCCGAGAAGCTCGACACTTCCCGGGGATTCTGCCTGCCCCCGGCCCCCTACCGAACCGGGAGAATCCTACTCGCTGGTGTCATCGATCAGTGACCGACAGGGAAGCCCCCGATGGCGTCACCGTGCAAAGAACCGTCACCGGTGTGGAATTGCCATCCGCATCTTCCACGCCAACGCCCTGGATCACGACCAGCGTGTCATTCCCCGCCGTGGAGATTGAGAGCGTGCCGTTGTCATTGGTCGGCGTCGAGGTCAACTTGGCGATTCCGGCGGCATCCGCGGTCAAACCGGTGAATGACTTGCCGCCGCCTCCCATGCTGGTCGGCTTGCGGAAGTACTGCTGCGCTCGCGAAGCGATATTCAGCAAGTCATTCGATACGGCGTCGAGATTGGCGTTCGCGGCATTTTCGTTGAACATCGTGATACCCACCACGGTCGCAATACCGACGATGATGGCGCCCAAGACGATAAGAAGGATTTGTTGCTGGCCCATGCGTGTATCTCCAGGGGGAAGGCATTGAGTGGAACCACCGCACTTCGGTGTTCCTCCGAGACGCGAGGCCTCGGCGCTCTCGCTACAGTGCGGTCTTGCACGGCGCGTACCAATTCACGCTTTCTCGCAGTCCGCGGCGTTCAAGTAATTGGACGGCCGTCACTTATCCTTGACGGTTTGCGGCGGGGGCACAGCCCAGCGAAAAGGGAGATTGCCCAAGTCTTGAGCAGCCGCTACTGCGGTCTGATGTGCGGCCCCGCCCCAAGCCGGCGCTCGCGTGAAGCGGCGAGCAGCTTATTCCCCAACAACTTATGAACCTGGCGACAAATTGCTTCCGGGATCTACCGGGCATGATTAGGGCGGCTGCGCGATTCCCACCGTTGAACCGCGCTTGAACAGCCGCCACGCGAAAGGAACGGAGGACCACAGCGGGAATCGAGGTTCTGCTCTTCCTCTATTCGAGCAGCGCGTTGAGCAAAGCGATGGCCCCGCGGCGCGTCTTCTGGTCGTAGTCCGGTTCGGGCAGTTGGAGACGCGCGGGACGGACCGGAGGCCCCATATTCCCAGCTTCCAGGTCAGCCAGGGCATCGCGCAGCAGGTCCGGCAGGAGTTCAAGAGCGGCAACCGCCGCACCGGTGCCGAATGGAACTGCCTCGTGCAGGAAGACCCCCCCGCCATCAAACCCAGCGTGGGAAGGGTAGGCGGCGGCCACAACCTCGCCGAAAAAGCGAGCATCAATCCGCCAAAGCAGCCGCGAGCGGAGCAGGTGTGCGATGCATGCCAGCGCGGCCCCATATTCCGCACCAACGGCAATCGCTGCCTGGGCTGTGGCCGGCTGAAAATCGAGCCACATTGCTGTAGTCGGATAGGCGGTGGTGAAGGGCGGATCGAGTTCCATGCGTTCGGCCTTGCGACCACCGGTCTTGATCAAATCATAGGATGAAACAGCATCAAACACTTCAAGGCGACCCAAAACCGGCAGAGAGCCATCGGCAAGCGGCGGTCGTGTTTCCCGTACTTCGAGGATTTCGTGGTGACGCCTTAACTGCGGCCTGGTCGCACGGCCAGCAGCAATTGCGCGGCGCTTTTCAAAGGTCACCCGTACCTCGCGCTCCTCCTGATCGACCGCGCGAACGCGCAGGGGTTGGTCCGCGATATGAAAGATCGCCCCCGGATGCGCGCGAAAAGCCAACTCTCCGTGCGAGAGCGTGCCGAGAAGCTCTGAGCGCCGTCCATGGGTCAGAACACGAAATGGCTCCCGCTCGATCAAGTCAGGTTGAATCAGCAGCTCGATCGGCTCCCACCCCTGATAGCGCCAGGCTTCACCGTGGCGCCCCTCTTCCGCCCGCTCCTCGCGTACCAGGCGCCGATCAAAAGGTGCCAAACGCTTCCACGCTCCAGGTCCAAACCAACGGTCATCCGCGCGCACAAAGGGTGCTTCGGCGCTGGCGGCGAGCAGATGATCGAGGTAAATCGCTTCCGATGCCGGGTCACACGCAGCGTAGCGGGCAGATGGAACAGGATGCGCTTCGATCCAAGCCGCGGCCTCAGGCGAGCGAACAATCCAGACGCCGCAGGCCATGGGCGGAGCCTGCCCCGGCCGCAGTCGTACCACCGGGACCGAGTGTGCGGCGGCGCCCAAAGCAGCCCGGATCGCCTTGACTGTGGCGCGACGTTGCTTACCGCCGACACTCCCCGCACTCTCCTGGACGATAACCCACGGAACTGTACGCCGGGCGGGAGCCTCTTCTCCGCGGTCTGAATGAGTCAGGAGCGTGGCCCGGGCGCCGAGCAGAGACCGCCCATGGT
>JALXCG010000521.1 GCA_026991065.1 Gemmatimonadota bacterium
CCTGTCCCGGGGGGGGTGCGGGATGCCACCTGTCCCGGGGCGGGTGCTGGAATCTACCTGTCCCGGGGCGGGTGCTGGAATCTACCTGTCCCGGGGCGGGTGCGGCGTGCAACTTGTCCCGGGGCGGGTGCCGGAACCGTCCCCAAAGAGCGGTCCGGCGCAAGACCCCACTCACACTACGGTGCCAGCTTGGTAAACGTGAAACTGGACGAGTCGATCACCGCGCCCCCAAACTCGCCCACATAGGCGGTCACCCGATACTCTCCCGCCGGCGCATTGCCCGGCACAACACCGGAAAAACCGTTGCTTCCGATTCTCTCACCCGGCGCCAGCGACTGATCGAAATAATTCAGCAGCGGCCCATACCCGCCAATCGTCGGCACCTGCGTCATCAACCAGGCATCAAAATCCTGCGTGTCGGCAGCCGGATTGGAAGCCCAGGCACCGTAGTGCACCGTGCCGCCCGAAGCAGGAAGAGTGAGTGGCGTGTCGTGCGGATAAAGCGCAACCGTCACATGGTCGACCTGCCGGAAATACAGATCGCGCTTGCCCAGGTCGGGCGGCGTGCCGTCCGGATCCGGCGAGGAGCAGTAGAGGTCACCGGCATCGATACAGGGCGAGCCGATGCGCAGATTGTAATGCAGATGTCCCGGATCAACAAAAAGCGGGTCGCTGTTCAGATTGCCCTGCCCCGGCCAGCCGTCCTCGATGTCGGTGTAAGAGAGAAGAGCGTTGGAGTCGATTGCCGGCGAAATCTCATTCTGGCCGTTGGTAGCGAAGTCATTCCAGAGAATCGAGTTGCGGATGGTGGCATCAGAGGTACGAAGGTAGATTGCGCCACCGTTGCGACTAGCTTCATTCCCGCTGAACGTGCAATGGCAAAGCTGCGGGTCGGAAAAGTAGGTGTATAGACCTCCCCCATGGGTCGCCGTGTTCTTCGCGACCAGGCAATCGGCAATCTCGACGTCTGCTCCGTTGCCAAGGTAGACACCGCCGCCGTGATCGGCATCATTCCCGGTTATCCGACAGGATTCCAGAAGAACATTGTCTGTTCCCGCGGCGACGTAGAGGCCGCCACCGTGATAGGTTGCGCTGTTGTTGTAGATTGCACAGCCGATCACTTGAACCTCGGCCGCTCTGTTCCCGACGTAGATCCCTCCGCCGGAGGCATAGGTGTGAGAAATGTTGTTGTCGTGAATGTCGCACTCCCGAATCACGACATGACCGCCCGCGATCTCGATCCCGTGGGCGCGAGTCCCATAACTGTTCTCGGCGATCTCGCAGTTCTCAACCACGGCGTTGGTTTCGGGTCCGGAGATGTAGACGCCCGCATAAAACGAATTCCGCAGAATGCGGCACCCCGATAGAGCCAGAGTCGACTTCTCGCACCAGACCCCCGCGCCCTCGTTGTCCGACAACGTCGTGCGAACCACAGCGCCTCCGGCGGAGGAAAAGTGGATCGCAGATTGCCCGCTGGAGTGACGGATGTGGCTGTCGCGAATGATGATGTTCGCGTGGAACACGGTGATCGTGGCAAGGTCGGAGTACTCCATCACCGCATGGTCCAGCAGACAGTTGACGCAGGGGCCGTTGAACACCAGCCCGGGCCAGCCATTGTCGGGGAAGAAGGTGGTGAAGCGAACCGAATCGCTCTCCGCGCCGACCACCCGAAGCGTGGCGTTGGGATCCACGTCAAACCGGAAGTAGCCGAAAAAATTGACCTCCACGCCCGCCTCGATAGTCAACGCGCCGCCAGATGGCACGTTGACATCGCCAACCACGAAATAGGGGCTATTGTCCTTGGTCCAGGTGCCGGTGACCGGTCCCGACACATCGGTAGCAAAAGCACAGGTCGCGGCGAAGGCGACCGCCAGTAGAACCCAACCAACAGAATGCCGCATAGGAGCACTCCTCCCAAAGCTGTGAGATTTTCTCTGCCACACTGCCCATCGCCAACCCCCGCCGGTTGAGAACCGCAACGTCCCTCCATGGAACTCGCAGGTTCGAGTCACCCGAGGCCCCAAAAGCCCCATCGCCGAACCACGCCGCCCAGGCTCACCAAGCATGAGCGAGCATGGCTGCACTTGTCAAACACCGGCCACCGCCTCTGATCTTCCATCTCCGGGGCCACTTCAGCGGCGAACAGCGGGGTTGTCAGGGGCCAAGCGCACCAGCGGCGCTGCTCATGTTCCAGAACCCGGCCGCCCAGATTGATGAAGCCGAGGCGAATCCCGTCGTACATTTGCGCTCCCAACCCGTGGTCAGGACTAAAGATTTCATCATAACGTTGAGGTTGAGCGCAGGGATCTTGACCGCCCGCCAGGCACCGTTCACGCCGAAGCATTTCGATGGCAGCTTGTCCCCAGCCGGATCGCCTTTCATCACCGCATGTTCGCCTTCGCCGCGCCCGCAGCGGCCCCGGTACGACTGAATGAAGTATGAGGGTTGACACGTCGGCGACAGCCAACGTCGGCGCTCGCCCCTACGCAGACCGCACGTCACACTGCGTGACAATATCACGCCTCAGGCGCGTTTCTGCCTTGCGAACCCGCACACATATGCTATTTTCCGAGAAACAGTCACAGAAGGAGCCTCGCTATGCTTCTGTCTTTCTCGGTGGAGAACTACCGCTCGTTCAAGGAAGAACAAACACTCAATCTCATTGCCTCAAAGAAGCTCGGCACCGACTCGCCAACTCAGTGTGTCCGACTTCCGGATGTGGAAGAGTCTGCTCTCCGCGTGTCCTCACTCTACGGTGCCAATGGTGCGGGGAAATCCAACCTGGTTTCGGCCCTGCGGTTCATTGAGGGGCTTGTGCTGAACGGGACCGGCCCCGGGAAACGCATTGCGCGCACACCCTTTGCGCTGGACGAAGGCATGTCCGCCCAGCCCTCCTGTTTCGAAATCCGCTACCTCAGTGAGAACGAAGTCTTCCGCTATGGGTTCGCCTGCGACGCGGAGCGCATTCACGAGGAATGGCTTGATGCCTATGAGGGCAAGAGGGAGCGCAATGTCTTCACCCGCACCACGGGGGAACAGGGTACAGCGAAAGTTGAACTTGGCCCGGCGGGAAAGGACGTAAGCGGCACGAAGCTTGCCGCTCTTGCCGAGGTCGGCGCGCGATCAAACCAGCTATTCTTGACGGAGGTTGTCAATCTGGACGACTCCAGCGCACAGGGCGCACGCCTGGCTCGCGCCATCAAGTGGTTCAGCACCACCTTGCACATTATTCCGGCGGACGCGACCTTCTTGATGCTGACCGAAATGATGGCAGATGAGAAGTTCGCTGAGTTCGCGGGGCGGTTCTTGAAAGAAGCCAGTACGGGGATCTCATCGCTCGCCATTCAGACCCGGGAAATCCCCATCTCGGAGTTCTCATCCCTTCCGTCGGAGATCGTGAAGCAGATGTTCCCAAAGATCGAGGAAGGCGAGTCGGCGTTTCTTGCAGGACCGGATGGGTACAGCTTCTTCATCGAGGGAGCCAAGAAGGATGTTGTGAAGGTACGCCGCGTTTCTGCTCTGCACCCCAAGAGTGGTGGGGGGCATGTCCCCCTGCCGCTGGAAGAGGAATCCGACGGTTCGCGCAGACTGCTGAACCTCCTGCCGGCGCTCTACCACCTGCACACAGAGAGCGGTGTCTATGTGATTGATGAGCTTGAGCGAAGCATGCACCCGATGCTGGCGAGGAAATTCATAGAGTATTTCCTCAATGCGGTGAAGACGCCATCCCGTCAGCTCTTGTTCACCACTCACGAATCAACTCTTCTCGACTTGGATCTGCTGCGCCGAGATGGCATTTGGTTTGCCGAAAAGGATGCAGAGGGGGGATCACACCTCTACTCGCTTTCTGACTTCAAAGTCCGAAAAGACCTGCGCATCGACAAGGGGTACCTCCAAGGACGATTCGGGGCCATCCCATTCCTGGGGGGAATCGACCACCTCATTGAAGAGGCAGCCCAGGGAGAGGTGCAGGAATGATCCTTCGCCGCAAGAAGCCGCGTCAGCTATCTCGGGAAGAGAGGACGTACAGAGACGACCGGCTCTTCATCATTGCCAGCGAAGACACTCACGTCGCAGCCCAATACTTTGCTCTCTTCCGAAACTCAAGAATAAAAGTGCGCGTCCTACCCACGAAGGATGGGCTCTCTGCACCAGAACATGTTCTCGCGCGCCTCGATACCTACAAGGCTGAGTTCGACCTGGTGGAGGAGGACGAACTCTGGCTTCTGCTCGACACGGACCACTGGATTGAGAAAAACCATGTAGCCACTTTCAATCGGGTCTGCAGCGAGTCCATGCAGAAGGGCTACCAGTTGGCTCACAGCAACCCATGTTTCGAACTGTGGCTTCTCCTGCATAAATCTCCCTTGGATGCCATGACGCAGTTTGCCAAGTGTGAGGACGTTGCTTTGCGGCTGCGTAGGATTCTCGGTGGGTACAACAAGCGCAAACTTGATGCCAGCCACTTTCCGCCTGCCTCTATTGGAGAGGCCATCGCACGGGCGGAGGCGCTGGACACCAGCCCCAGCGATAGATGGCCCCAGACTACAGGCACCCATGTCTATCGAATTGTGAAGAAGCTGGTATGATTCTGGAGAGGGAATTGGGTGCCCCCTCAGCCCCCTTCCTCCTCCGAAATATTACGGATCCTCCGGCTGTTTGGTTGCAGCGCCTTTTTTGGCACGGCATCCTTGCGCTCAGTGGGCCAATGCATCTTCTCCTCGATTCGCCCTCTCTTGCTCCTTCTTAGAATCTCATACCGGTGGGGTGACATCTATCCTGACAGAGGGGGATCGCAGCCAATTGGGAGGCTTCAATGGAGTCACGGTTTTTCACCGTGGAAGGGAGGTCCTGCTCTGTCGGCGCGTGCTCTTCGACCTTGCGGCGCTTCAATGGAGCCACGGTTTTTCACCGTGGAAGGGTATCCGATAGATAAAGCGGATAAAAAAACTATTGGTGTAGCTTCAATGGAGCCACGGTTTTTCACCGTGGAAGGGATGGCGAAGCAGCACGCGCGGCCCTGGACGGTCTGGCTTCAATGGAGCCACGGTTTTTCACCGTGGAAGGGTGCAACGGGCGGCTGAGGCTCTGATTGATGACGCGATCGCTTCAATGGAGCCACGGTTTTTCACCGTGGAAGGGTGGCAAATGCCGCGGCGAAGATTAAGATAGCCACAGAGCTTCAATGGAGCCACGGTTTTTCACCGTGGAAGGGATCTGAACTCAAATGCAGTGGTTATTTTGGGAGGCTCCGGCTTCAATGGAGCCACGGTTTTTCACCGTGGAAGGGAAGCTGGCAGGTCGGTTTGACAATACGCCAGAGGGGATGCTTCAATGGAGCCACGATTTTTCACCGTGGAAGGGGGCCTTCTTCTCGGCCGCCTCAGCACGTTCGGCGAGCGCGGGCTTCAATGGAGCCACGGTTTTTCACCGTGGAAGGGCGTGCCGGGAACGCTTTGGTACGACTTCGAC
>JALXCG010000522.1 GCA_026991065.1 Gemmatimonadota bacterium
GGTGTTCGCGGCGCACAAGTTCGATGCGGTGATCCATTTCGCCGGGCTGAAGGCGGTGGGGGAGTCGAATGAGATCCCGCTGCGCTACTACGACAACAACATCACCGGCACGCTGGTGCTGCTGAAGTTGATGCGCGAGAACGGCTGTTTCGATCTGGTCTTTTCATCGTCGGCGACGGTCTATGGGCAGCCGAAACAGGTTCCGGTAACGGAAGATGCGGAGCTGCACGCGACCAATCCCTACGGCCGGACGAAGCTCTTCATCGAGGAGATTCTGCGCGATCTCTGCGCCAGTGACGCGCGCTGGCGCTGTGTGCTGCTGCGCTATTTCAATCCGATCGGGGCGCATCCGTCGGGGCGGATCGGGGAGGATCCGCAGGGGATTCCGAACAATCTGATGCCCTACGTGATGCAGGTCGCGGTGGGGCGGCGCGAGCGGCTGCAGGTTTTCGGCGACGATTACGACACGCCGGACGGCACCGGGGTGCGGGATTTTATTCACGTGGTGGATCTTTCGCTGGGGCATCTGGCGGCGATTGAGCGGATGGACCGGATTTCGGGGTGCGTGGCGGTGAATCTGGGCACCGGGCAGGGGTATTCGGTGCTCGATGTGCTGAAGGCGTCGGAGCGGGCGGTGGGGCATCCCATCCCCTACGAGATCGTGGGGCGGCGGGCCGGCGATGTGGGGACCAGTTATGCCGATCCCACGCGGGCGGCGAAGATTCTCGGCTGGCGGGCACAGCGCGGGCTGGAGGAGATGTGCGCGGACCACTGGCGCTGGCAGCGGGAGAATCCGTTCGGCTATGGCGGCGCCAAGGGCGAAGAGAAGGGCGCCGGGGCATGAAACCGGCCGCCGCGAAAGCGCCGGAGGGGGCCCGGAAGAGGGCCCGGGACCGAGCGCGGGCCCGGGATCTGCCGCGCAAGCCGGAATGGCTGAAGGTGCCGGTGCCGGGCGGCGGTGATTATGCGGCGACGCGGAGGCAGGTGCGCGGCGGGGCATTGACCACGGTGTGTGAAGAGGCGCGCTGCCCCAATCGAGCCGAGTGCTGGGGCAAGCGCACCGCGACCTTCATGCTGCTGGGCGAGGTGTGCACGCGCGGTTGTCGCTTCTGTGCGGTAAAGACGGCGCGGCGCGGGGCGCCGCTGGATCCGGAGGAACCGCGCCGGGTGGCGGCGGCGGTGGCGGAGTTAGGGCTGCGCTATGTGGTGTTGACCTCGGTCGACCGGGATGATCTGGAGGATGGCGGGGCGGCGCATTTCGCGGCCACGGTGGAAGAGATTCGCGCGCTCGGAACGGCGCCGCGGGTGGAGGTGCTGGTGCCCGATTTCGGCGGCGACGAGGCGGCGCTGCGGAAGATTGCGGCGGTGGCTCCCGACGTGATCGGGCACAATGTGGAGGTGGTGCGGCGGCTTTCGCCGGCAATCCGCGACCGGCGCTGTGATCACGATCGGTCGCTTGCGGTGCTGGCGCGGTTCAAGGCGCTGGCGCCGGCCGCGCGCACCAAAAGTTCGCTGATGCTGGGGCTCGGCGAGAGCGAGGCCGAGGTGCTGGAGTGTTTCGCCGAGCTGCGCGACGCGGGGGTGGATGTGGTGACGCTGGGGCAGTATCTGCGGCCCTCCATGCGCCATGCGCCGGTGGTGGAGTATCTGCCGCTGGAGCGTTTTGCGCGACTGGAGGAAGCGGCACGGGCGGCGGGGTTTGCGTTTGTCGCGGCGGGACCGCTGGTGCGCTCCTCCTACCGGGCGGCAGAGCTTTTTCTGAGTGGGGCCGACGCACCCGGTGGCGGCGCGACGACCGGTTGAAGCGCGGGGCGGCGAAACGGGGGTAGCGCCGCAGGCGGATCCGGGGTCACAATGGGTTTGGTGCCGCCCTTGGGGGCCCGGCACCCAGCATCGCATGCCCTATGGTCATTTTCGGGGTTCGGCCAAAGATCGGCATTCCCCCACACGCAGCGGAGACAGCATGAAACGATCAACTCTCTTGCAAACGGTTGCGGCAACCGCCTGCGCATTTTTTCTGGGCTTTGCGGCGCCGTCGGCGCACGCCACGCTCTCCTATTGGGATGGTCCGGGCTACGGCCGGGACAACTACAGCGGCGAGAATGGGATTCCCGGGGAGGACGGCAAAGGGGTGGAGCTGCAGGGCAGCGCCGGCTACGGCGAGCCGGGCAATGGCGGCAACGAGATGAACTATGTGCCGGGCAGCGCCCAGTGGATTGTTTTCGAGGTGATCTCGTCGCGCCAGATCGGTTTCGGCAACATGAAGGTCTATGTTAACGACCCCGTCAACGGCTGGCAGAATTTCAGCATGTTGAGCGACAGCAGCTATGGCGGGCCGGGTTATCGCTACTGGCTGCAACTGGTGGTCAGTGATCAGGCCTGGGCCGACCTGCCGCCTTCGGACGAGATCTACTACTTCTTTGAGGATTTCGAGCTTTTTGAATGTTTGCCGGCGGGAGCCTGTTACGGCGCGCCCTATCTCGACGCGCCCAATTTCTTTGTTCAGCAACCGGGGGCGGCATTCCAGGTGGAGCTTTCGGATACGCCCGCGGACATGCTGCCGACCGAGATGGCGACCTGGGACATCGATCTGACCAACATCGGTTCCGAGAGCGGCGCCACCGATCTGTGGATGGAGGTTACCGGTCCGCTCTCGACCCAACTGCTGCGCCAGTCGGGCATCACGCTGGCGCCGGGCGATACCTACCACCGGCAGTATGTGGTGCGGGTGCCAAACACCGCGCCGCCGGGGGTCTACACCGTAACCGCCTACTCCGGAACCTATCCCTCGACCGTGGAGTCTTCGGACACTTTCGACTGCGTGATGGGTCCATGACCGGAGCCGACCACCATGCATGAGTCTCTGCTCGAACCCGCGCAGCGCGCCCTCCTCGCGGAGGTGCGCGATTTCGTGAAATCGATTCCGCGCCAGATGATTCTCGATATGGACGCGGAGCGGATAGAGTTTCCGACCGATTTCCTGCGCGAGGCGGGGCGCCGCAATCTGCTGGGGTGTCGCTATCCGCGGCGCTGGGGCGGGCGCGAGTTGGACTGGACCGCGACCGCCCTGGTGCTGGAGGAGGTCGGCGTTCTGGGCTACATCTTCGCCTGTGTTTTCGGAGTCGGCGCCGAGTTGGTGTGCGATGCGATCATCCAGCATGGCACCGACGAACAGAAGGAGCGCTTCGTCAAGCCGCTGCTGCGCGGGGAGCACTTCGCCGCCGAGTGTTTGACTGAACCGCGCGGGGGTTCCGATTTTTTCGGCACCACCACCCGCGCCGAGCGGCAGCCGGACGGAGATTTCATTCTGAATGGGCACAAGCGCTTCATCGTCGGCGGTACCGCGGCCGATTTCTTTCTGGTCTATGCCCGCACCGACCCGGATGCACCGCCGCACCAGGGCATCAGCGCGTTTCTGGTGGAGCGCGGCGCCGGCGTGACCTCGCCCTATCTCTATGGTCTGATGGGCTGCCGGGGTGGTGGCGCGAGCCGCGTGGTTTTCGACCAGGTTCGGGTGCCGGCGGCCAACCTGCTGGGAGAGTTGAACGGCGGAGCGCGGGTTTTCGAGACGATGATGATCCCGGAGCGTTTGGGAACCGCGGCGATGACCGTGGGGGCGGCCCGCCCGGCGCTGGAGATCGCGACCGACTACACGGCGCGCCGCAAGGCGTTCGGGCGACCGGTGCGGCAATTCCAGGGGGTCTCTTTCCAGGTCGCGGATGCGGTCATGCTGCTCGATGCGGCGCGCGCGATGGTCCACTCCACCTGCCGGGCCGTGGATAGGGGCGAATCGGCGCGGCGGGTGCGGCGTTTGATCTCGGAGACCAAGCGCTTCGTCACCGACGCCTGCCAGCGAGCGGTGCACAACGCGATGCAGGTGATGGGCGGGATCGGCTACACCAATGTCTATCCGGTGGAGCGGATCCATCGCGATCTGCGCCTGGCTTCGATCTGGACCGGCACCAACGAGGTGATGGCGGCGATCATCGCCAGCGAATGGTACCGGGAGCGGGCGGCGGAGCGCGCGGCGGGTCAAAGCCGCGACTGCGAGTTGGATGCGGCCGAGGCGGGCGCCGTTGAGGAGAAATGCTTCGACTGAAGCGGGCGCCGCGGGCGCCGTGGGGGTCACGGGCGTCGGGCAGCGCAGCGGCGCGGCCGGGAGCGCTTGTTGCGCCTGCCTTCCGCGTGGAGTGCTATTCTATGCACTCGCGCATTCGATGCCCGCGACATCTCCTCCCCCCCCTCCCTTCTACGCTTCAATCGGAGACTGAATGAGCCAACGACCGGTGCTCGTGACGGGCGCCACCGGCTATATCGGCGGACGCTTGGTGCCGCGTTTGCTGCGCGCCGGAAAGCGCGTGCGGGTCATCGGTCGTTCGCGGGAGAAGCTGGCCGCGCGCGCCTGGACGCAAACTGAAGCGGTTGAACTGGTGGTTTGCGACGCCCTGAACCGCGAGGCCCTGCGCGCGGCGGTCCGCGGCTGCGGGGCGGTCTACTATCTGATCCACTCGATGGATCCCGCCCACGTCGATTTCGTTGATGCCGATCGTCTGGCGGCGCGCAACATGATCTACGCGACCGCCACCGAGAAGGTGGAGCGGATCATCTATCTTGGCGGCCTGGGAACAGCCGATGAAGGCTGGAGCCGCCATCTGCGCTCACGCGCGGAGGTGGAGAAGATCCTCCGCACCGGTCCGGCCGCGCTAACCGCTCTGCGCGCCGGCATTGTGCTGGGCTCAGGAAGCGCTTCGTTCGAGATGCTACGCTATCTGGTGGAGCGCTTGCCGGTGATGCTCACTTCGCGACGCATCTTCACCCGCACTCAGCCGATCGCCATTCGCAATGTGCTGCACTATCTGGTCCGGGTATTGGAGGAGCCGGCGACGCACGGACGCAGTTTCGACATCGGCGGCCCCGAAGTGGTGACCTATCGCCGCTTGATCGACATCTACGCCGATGTCGCCCGCCTGCGCCGGCGCTGGGTGATTCCCCTGCGCGCCATGACCCCGGAGATCGCCGCGCAGATCATTCAGTGGGTAACGCCGATCCCCCCAACTCTGGCCAAGCCGCTCTCCCAGGGGCTCGGCAACGAAGTGGTGGTGCGCGACGGCGGGGCGATTCGGCAGATCATCCCGCAACGTCTCTTCTCCTGCCGCGAGGCGATCGAGTTGGCGCTCGCCCGGGTCGAGGAGCACGCCATCGAAACCAGCTGGATGGACGCCGGCGGCCAACGCCCCCCCGAATGGACCCGCCGCCACGATGCGCCCTACGCCGGTGGCGACATCCGCGAAACCTGCCACCGGGTTCTGCTGCGCGGTACGCCGGAGCAGGTGTGGGAGCCGATTCAACGCCTGGGTGGCGAGGAGGGCTGGTACTACGCCGACTGGCTGTGGAAAACCCGCGGCCTGATGGATCAGCTGGTGGGCGGCTATGGAGTGCGCCGCGGGCGCCGCCACC
>JALXCG010000523.1 GCA_026991065.1 Gemmatimonadota bacterium
CCCGCATCCGTCCCTGCTCCGATCTCTGCGTTGCTAAGTCCTTGAAAGGCAACCAGCCTTCCTGCGGACTCAGCGCCTTGATCTCGAAGCAGGCCCGAACACGGGGCTCGAAAGCCAATGCGCGACAGGCTCCTCGCGGTCTGGTGGAGAATGTTGTTTTCGATGTGTACCTCCGCATCCGGAGATACGTAGAGACCCGCGCCGTTGATGCTGGAGATGGTGTTATTCCACACCCAGACCTGCACCGGTATGTGCTTCCCCTGATTGTCAAAGGTGTCGATGCACTCGGTCGTGTCCTGCTGGCAGAAGGCACTGCTCGCATCCACATCGGTCGGTTGCCCCACGTAAATACCGTGCGCCACCGGCACCCCATTGCTGTCATTGCGGATAACCAGATTGTTGCGCACATAGCCCAACGAGCCGTGGGCGAAGTGGATGCCCATCTGCCGGTTGTTGCAGTAGTAGAGATTGTGCTCGACATAGGTTGTGTCCGGAACGAAGGCGGGATGACGATTGTCGCTTCGGGCCAACCCGATATGAGTTCCTTCGCTATTGCCATTCATTCGGTTGTTGGCGATGGTGCCGACAAAATGGTAGACGGTCATCGCGTCCGTACCGAGGTGAGGGAATCGGCCGCCTGAGGCGCAATCTGGAGCTGTTCCGCATAGGTCCCGGGCTTCACCAGAACCGTGTCTCCGTCGCCGGCCGCACCCAAGGCGGACTGAATGGAACGGAAATCCCCCGTGCCATTCTTGTCGACCACGTATGTCGTCGCCCGAGCGGGATCAGGCGACACGAGCGCCAACGCGCCTACGAGTAGCGAGTAGCGAGTAGCTCATCTTCTGTCTCCCCTGCTGGATCGCTTTGGATTGGGTTGTGTGGGTGGTTGTAGTGCCGCGGCGAGATCGAGTCAACCAGGGCCTCATGAAGACCGACTGACGGTGACCGGAGAATCCGCGGAAAGGATGTTGCATTGCCCTCACCCACCTTCCGCAACCGCACCATCCGCGACTGCCGCGCCGGCAACCCACGGCCACCGGCGCAGCGCCGAAGATCCTCCGCTTACTCGGGAATCTCAACACAGAGTTCGGCCGAATAGGGGCTCATGTTGCCGAATGAATCCAAAGCCTGGACCACATAGCAATAGGAGAAGCCGGCAACAACAGTCGGATCGACCAGGGCCGTCTCGTAGTAATAGGTGATATCAAACAGTTCGTACTCGCCAGAACCGTCGTCCGCGCGACTCACGATATAGAGATAGATGTCGTCTCCCTTGACCGGATCCCAGCCGATCAGCACCTCGCCGTCGCCCAACGCCGCCTGTAGATTCCGCGGAGCCACTGGGGCGGTCGTATCGTCACCTCTGGGGGTTCCGCTGACCGGTTCCGCTGCATCGCTCTCCTTGCCCTGCTCGTCGTGCGCCCGCACCGTGAACTCATAAGCAACATCGTTGGTCAGCCCGAAGAAGCTCCACTCCAGATCCCAGGTGGAGCCGGCATCGATCCAGGTCTCGTTGCCCACCTCCCGCAGATAGACATTGTAATAGTCGATATCGGGGTCCGGCGCGGCGTTCCAGTGAATCCGTACCAGAGCGTCGGCAACAGAGCGGGTCAACCCCTCCGGCGGCAGCGGCACATCCAGCGTCGCCACCACCTCGTCGGACAACGAGGACTCCTGGCCCGCCGCATCCACCGCCGTCACGACATAGACATAGGACTCCAGGTGGACCACAGTCGGGTCGCTGTAGGAAGTAACCAGCCCCAACTCCGCCAGCGGCTGGTCAAAACCCGGCTCGCCGGCCAGCCGCCGGTAGACCCGATATCCGGTCACATCCGCTTCGCCATGGGGCAGCCAGGAAAGCGTCACCCGCTCCGATCCCACATCGGCGGTGAGCCCAAGTGGCGGCGTCGGTTCGGCATCGGTGTCCCAGTCACGGACAACCCGATTCCGCAGCCCTTCCGGATCCCGGACCTCCAGCGTCACCACCGGACTGGGCTGGTTCCAGTAGAGATGGCCGGCGTGCTTCTCGGTGCTGAACGGGGTATCCCAAACGCCGTCGCTCTCCCAATCCCAGCGCACTTCAAGCGCGGTCGTGGGGGACTCCGCGTCGGTCGAGAGCCCGGCATCAAAGAGAAAGCGGACCTGCTCCGGCGCCGCGCCCGAAGCGACCCGGGCACGCGCCGCGCGCATCGAGAACGCCGCCACCGGCGGGGTATCGGTACCGCTTTCGCTCACCGCCAATTCCACCGCCGTCCGCGCGCGCGCTTGGTAACGATCCCGCACTTCGAGCGTGGCAGCATAGACCCCCACCTCATCCAGCGAAGTCTGGGCACTCCCCTGCAAAGGACCAAATGGCGTATCGAAAACTCCATCGCCATCGAAATCCCAGCGATAGAGCACCGGGTCATCCCACACTTCAGCCTGGTCGGGATCGCTGCTGGCTTCTCCGTCCAGGCTGAACGTCGCTCCCGGAACGCCACGGCGCGGGGTCGCATCGAGCAGCGCCCGCGGCGCGTGGTTGTAGGCGTTGGCCCACAGATAGTGCGTGGTGGTGGCGCTGTTTCCCACCGCATCGCGCACCTCCACCCGCACGGTCCAACCGGCGGAGTGGGCATCCACTCCGCTGCCGAGTGCCGCGTAGGTGTGCGGGCGCAGCGGCGCGCGGCTGAAACCGGTGTCCCAGATCCCGTCATTCTCCCAATCCCAGCGCATCTCCAACCATTCCGCCGGGGTCTCGGCATCAAAAGAATCGCCGGCATCGAAGAGAAACGTGGCGGTCTCCTCGCCCTGCATCACTGCCGGCCACACCTCCAGCTTCGCCACCGGGGGCGTGTCCTCCGCCTCTACCACAACCATCACACTGCTGCTGCTGCTCTGCCCCGCTGCATCGCGCACCTCGACCCGGGCCGCATAGGTAGCAGCTTCGGCATAGTGCCACAGCGCATCTTTGCGCCGGCTGAAGCCGGTGTCGAAGGTGCCGTCGCCATCGAAGTCCCAGCGCACCTCCAGGTCGCTCGTGGGCTCCTCCAGATCGCCGCACTGGGCCGCATCAAAAGCGAAGAAGCTGCCCACCCCGCCCCGCGCCGGGGTAACGCGAGCGACGGCGAAGGGAGCCGCGTCCACCACTGCTCCGCCTGCCACCTCGACCCGCCGCCGCACCGGGCTCAACTCCAGGTTGCCGACATCATTGCGGGCGCGAACCCGGATCTCCCAACTGCCGTCCGGCAGCGGTGGCGTGACCACCCGGAACTCCTCCTGCCACTCATCGAAAGCACCATCAACCGCCTCCGCCGGCAGCCAACTGCGCCCCTCAAGCGAGAACTCCACCGCGACGATGTGGTTGATCGACACCGGCAGCCAATGGCCGCCCCAGTGGTCGCGGGTCGGCTCCAGCGCGCTCACTTCGCTCAGACCGGTCAGCGTGACCACCGGCCCGTTGCTCTGCTCCGTCTCCACCACACTGATGGGATGGGTGTCGACCGGATCGGGAAGATCATCGCCGTCGCTGTCCAGCCAGCCGATTTGGCCCCAAGTGTACGGGCAGAGCCGCTCACCGGCAGTGAGCACACTGAGGGCCAGGCAACTCTCCCCCTCGCCGCGCCCGTCGCGGTAGCCCTTGCCGTCGTAGCTGATTGAGTTGGCGTTGGCCACACCAAGATAGCCCCAGGAGTAGGAAGGCTCGGTGCCATTGCCGACATACTCATCCATCGCGCCGAAGATATGCAGCGTCTCGTGGCGGAGAACGCCATGGAAGTTCTCCACCCCGTAAAAGTCGTTCACATACGACATGGCGGTGATCGGCCCGCCGACATAGGAAGCGGCGACGCGACCATCAGCGTAGCGCGAACTCTCCGGCCGGTTGGCGGCGCACTGCACCACAAAGCCCCAATCGGCGCCGTAGAGGTCGCGCAGGTCGCCGATCCAGGCGTAGGAATTGTTGAAGTAGCCCCACTCGTGGTAACCGAGCGATGCAAAGTAGGAGGTGGTCACACTGTCGTCGAACATCGGGTGCTCGATCGCCTCGTAGTCGCAGGCCACGGTGCCCGCGACGCCCCCCGGCGGGGGCGCATCGCCGAAGTGGTAGATGAACGTGAGCGCCAGTTCGGCATGCTGCTGCGTATAGAAATCGAGTCCCAGCAAGGCTTCCGCCGCCACCGTGGCGACCATCTCGCTGGTCCACTCTTCACTGCTCGGCTCCGCCACACCGTTCGACTGCGGCAGAACCATCCCCACCACCACAGTACCGATCATGAACTCGCTGGTGGTCACCTCTGTCGGGGGACCGCTCTGCCGCGGTGCGGCGCCCGGCGCCGCCCCGAACCCCTCCGGTCGCGGCAGTGCATCCTCCCGCGGTGCCGGCAACCGATGCGCTCCGGCCCTCTCGGCCGCGCCGCGCGCGCCGCCCCGCGTTCCGAACGCCCGGCGGAAGGCGCGCAATCCCAGGCGGGTCCGCGGATCGAGCGCGCTCCAATCCGCCACTTCGCCATCGCTCTCCAGGAGCCGCTCAACCTCCTCCCGGCCGGCCAACTCCCGCTGCTGCGCCGGAGTCAGGCGGGCGAGCAGGAGCCGCGGCGGAAAGGCGTGGTCCACCTGCACACCGGCCGCCCGCAATTCGGCGATCATGCGCCCGCAGCCGGCGGCGTCCACATTCGGCGCCAGCAGCAGCGCCAGCGGACGCTCCGCGGCGAGAGTTTCGGCGCTCGCAACGTGAAGCGAAGCGCCGCCGAGGAGCAGAAGCAGCAGAGCCGCGTTAGCGGCGGAGCGAAGTGCGAATTTCACTGGCGATCTCCGGAAATGGGCAGGAAAACTCGATGCGGGGAAGTGCGGCGGAGCGGCACAACGCTCACCGGGTGAGAGCGTCCATCTCTACATCCGCATTTCGCAGCCGAAGCCCATCATGCCCGCCGTCGCCATGGCCAACTCCAACAGCATCGCCACCCCGGCCGTCAAGACAGGCTCAGAGATCGGACCCGGACAAGTGCGGAGCGCCGTGCAAGCAGCACACGACACGCTCCTACCCCGCGCTCTCCCGCCGCAGCAGCAAACGCAACCGCTCGCGCCCCGGATTCTCCCCGTCCGGATCGGCAATCACCTCCGCCTGCTCCTCGCGCAGTCCTCCTTCCCGCACCAACACCCCGCACTCCGCCCGCGACAGCGGCCACGGCGGCCCCGCCGGATCGCTCACCTCATCCGCCCGCAGATGCGCCACCAGCAGCAACCGCCCGCCCGGCGCCACCAACTCCGCCAGCGCCGCCAGCGCCCGCCGCCGGATCTTGAGCGGCAGCGACTGCACCGTATACACATCCACCACCAGGTCGAAACCCCCGCGCCACTCCGCCGGCAGCGCCAACAGATCCGCCACCCGATAATCCACCCGGCTCTCCGGAAACCGCTCCCGGCACCAGTCGATCGCGGTCGGCGAAAAATCAAACGCCGTCACCGCAAAACCCCG
>JALXCG010000524.1 GCA_026991065.1 Gemmatimonadota bacterium
GCGTAAGCCCCAAAAAGCTCTCCGCCGGATCAAGCTTCTGGGTCACCGGAGTCGGCACGTTCTTCGGGTCGTGGCATTGGCGGCACTTCAGTTGCGCATGTGCACCCTCAAGCGAATACCCGGTGGGTGCGTGGTCAAATGCCTCCATCCCCTCCGCCGGCCACGCAGTGGTGCGCTTGGCGGCTCCGCGGTGCTCTTTGTGGCAACTGTCACAGGCGCGTTCCTGTACCCGTACTACCTGGTGGTGATATCCGGTCTCACGGTCCAGAGTCGCGGCGATCTCTTTGTGGCAATCGAGGCAGAGAGTGGCGCTCGGGTGCTGAGTCTCGTCGTGACAGCGAACACAAAACTGCTGCCCAATCAGGTCCCGATGAGTTCCGGTCAGGGTCGTCTTCTGTTCCGGAAAAGCGACCTCCTCCAGCGGAACCGGCGCCACGCTCTGCGCAGCGTCCGAAGCAGTGGACGGCCCGGATGAGTCTCCGCAGCCCAACAGACCACTCACCGCGACCACAAGAAGCAGCCCCAGCCCCCGGCAGGCTGCACCGCCGTCGCCGGCGTCACGGCGCAATCGGAACCGTTCCCAACCAGACATCACGAATCTCCTCGTGGTGAGTCGGTCGCCCCTTGAGACTCCACCTCCGCCGCATCGTGGATCTCGTGCCAGCCGGTGGCCATGTGCTTGAACAGAGCGGTGACCGTGTCCCCCGTGGTGGCCAGATAGATGTGGGCCATCATGAAAATGGAGAGGAAAAAGGCTCCCACCGAGTGGGCCACCGCCATCGGCCAGATCCCGCCGGCGCCGAGAATCTTGTCCGGTGCCAAAGTCGGGAACTGCAGGAACAGGCCGGTGACCACCAGAATCGGCATCAAGAAATACATCACACCGAGGTAGGTGATCTGCTGCAGAGGATTGAATTTCTGCCGCATGGTCGGCTGGATGGGGTGGGGGCCACCGCGATAGATCTCGAAAAGATAGAATCGTGCCTGCGCGATGGCGCGGCCCATAAACCCATTGAACACGGGCACATAGTGACGCCAGTTCCCTTTGACCAGATTGCCGGCGATGAAAAAGAGATAGAGCGCCGAGAGAATAAAGCCGGCAATGTTGTGAACCGTGATCGCGACATTGAAGGGCACCAGCGGCGAATCGAGATCCGCGTAGTGCATGCTGAGGCCGGTCACGATCAACACCGCGAAGAGAAACGCGTTGCTCCAGTGCCACAGGCGAAGCCAACCCGGGTAGAGATAGAGACGTTGAGTCATCGCCGGGACCTCCTCTTTGCCGCAACCAACGCCCGCAGGCCGCCATGAACACAAAGGCCGATCAAGACCAACCAGAGGATTCGCAGGCTCCACCGATCGAGCACGGCATTGCGCGTCATGCCAATCACATACGCATCACCCAGAATCGCGGCGTTGATGAAGCCGCGGCGCCGCCGGGATTCGCGGAACTGGTGTTTGTAGAGGGTGGTGGCCAGAATGGAGTCCTTGGAATGACACGCGGCACAAAGGTGCTCCGATTCCTCTTTCGCCAGGATCTTGTGGCTGAATCGCTCAGTATGCGGCGTGTGACACTCCACGCAGCGCACATGGTCCCAGTGGAGTTCCGCGTTCGGTAGCCATTCGTGGGTCACCCTTATATAAGGGAACTCCCGGTCGGTAACCGCCTCGAAGTTGGCGGGATTGTCGTGGCAGTTCAGGCAAACCGTGTTATCGCGACGAATCACCTCGGGCACCGCGGTCGTCTCCTCGGTGCGATCGAAAACATGCGGATCGTGGCAGGTGTAGCAGTCGAAGTTGGCGCGAGTGCGCTCGTTCTTCTGCCAGTGCACGCTGGCCTTGAACTGCTCCTCGATACCGGCAAAGTCCAGCGCGGTAGAGAGAGAGTCCCCATCGTGACAGTAGGTGCAGGCAAGAAAGTTGCCCTCCACCTCCTTGCGGTGCGGGTAAACCTCTTTGCCGACGATGTGACAGATCCGGCAAGCCAGCGTGCCGTGATTCGACTGCGCAAAAAGGCGCGGATCGATCCGGTGGTCGACCTGCTTGGCGGAATCCACCATCAGCGTCGGGTCCACGCCGAAGCGGGAGAGATCCGCCCCCGGCGCGTGGCACTGCAGGCAGTCTTGCGCCAGGTGCAGAGTGTCGGTCTGCGCATCACTGCGCAACGCCTGCGCCGCCCCCATGCCAGACGCGCACCACCCAACTCCGAGCGAAACGGCAAACCATTTCCACTTCACTGGCAAATCTCCGGGTTCCGCGAAACACGCTCGGGCGATCGCATAGAATCCGCCGGACGGCGCACTCTCATCTGGATCGTCCGGTTGATGTTTCGTCCGGGCCCATGGCCAAGTGGGTTTCATTGTCGAAACAGATGGCCCGGATCTTGGGGGGAGTCAATTGGAGAGTCAAGCATCTAGCGCTTTTGAAATGTATTCGGCCATCCGAGCGAAAAGTATTAGCCGCAATAAACTGCAATCATCGTTGTTTGCAGCACTTGCCGAAGATCTGCATCACTGGAGACTTCTATTCTCGTGAATGGTTTATGCGTCAATGGCACGGCCCACGGCAAAGTGTCGCGACGGATTTTTCGCGGGGAATCAAATTGAGGAGTTTCGGGTCCGATTTGACACCCGGATCCTGTTCATTCGCCATCGAATCTCCCTCATGGTCACCGACCCGCTTCTCCATTCGCATACAAATATAGTCGCGACAGTGTTTTGCAAATGCGAACAAATCATTCATAGATCGGGCGCCGGGGGCACGCCGCGGGCTTCGTAAAACCACCCACAAAGGCCCGGCCGGCCGGCGCGGATCATCACAATTTCTTATCGGTCAATGCCATCCAGGATTGCCCGCGGGCAGTTTCGGAATTCTCAGCGCTTTCATTAGCCCCTGCGCGCTAACGGTTTCGTTTTTGCTTGCGCGGCATCCGGACCCAGAAGACGCAGGTTCGGTTCATCGGCACCTACCGCGCGTTTTATTCTGCGGCCGTGTCTTTTCTTGCGGAAACTGCATGGATCCTCCCTCTTCCGGCGACCCCAGTGCACAAAACTTTTCCTCTGCGCCAAACTTCGGCGGAGCGGTCTTGTCCCCCCATTCGGACACGATTGAGCAAGGCGTGGCCCCATCTCGCGAGTCTCGATCACCCTCCATCGTTTTGCTCGCCCTCGCGGCACCCCTCCAGAAACCGCGCTCCAATCCAACAGGTCGGACAAGCGCGACCGCTCTCACACCCGGCGGACAAGTGCGAAACAATCTCAAGCAAAATGCAGGTTAGAATTCTCTGGAACGATAGTCGATCGCATTTCCGCCTGGAGCCGTCAGTTGCAACTCACCATATCCCAATGCATTAGGACGCAGTGTAAAGTTCTGCGCCGACCATTCCCACTGCTCGTCGCGCTGCTGGCCAACACCGGAATCGCGGCCCGGAACCCGCCCATGAGTCCCGCGCAGCATTCCCGGCCGGCGACTCCCCGCTGGATCGATGACGGCGATCAGAATCGGTTGGACGATCACCTGGAGGAGTTCGGCGATCGGGGCGACACCCTTCTGGTCGACTTTCTTCTGGCTTTTGACCCGGATTCCTGGCGCGGCGACCGCACCACCATTGTGCAGGATCTGGAGCAGATCCTCGACGCCCACCCCGGCGACAGTGGCCCCGCAACCATCCATTATCTTTACGATGTCGTACCGGCGATCGCGATCAACGACGCTGAACTCTCCTACCCGCTGTGGATTGAGGGAGACGGCTATCTCGACCCGCTTTTCGCCGACCTGCTGGGCGAGGAATCTCCACTGCCGATCACCATGGTCGAAGCGATCCACCGCTTCCTTCCCGCCACCACCGATTACCTAGTCGCCGACCATGTGGTCCCCGATTTCTGGACCCCCGCCCCGATCCCCGGCCCGGCTGCCGGGCAACCCGCGCTGGTCGCGGTCGTCGACACGGGTGTGGAGGACCTGGGAATCGATTCCTGGCTCTATGCCGGCGGCTATGACGCTTTCGCCGACACCGCGGGCAACCCCGGCGACCTGAGCGCGACAACCGGCCTCTATCACGGCACCCGCGTCGCCTACGCGGCGACCGGCCTGGCCTTCTCCAATGCCGATCTCTTTGGCGTGGCTCCGCTGAGTGGCGTTCTCGACATTCGCATCGCCGAGAACTCCACCGATTTCGGCTCAACCACGGCAACCGTGCTCAAGGCACTGGACTGGATCTGGGTCAATCGCAACACAACCTTTCAAGCCAACTACGGTCAACTCTTCCCGCGGATCGACGCCGTTAACTTCTCCTACGCCGACATGGGCCCGGTGGCGCACCGCTTCGTCCCCGGATCAGGCAACGGCTGCTCCACGGTGGCTCCCTCCGATGGCCAGGACCAGGTCTCCCTCGCCGCCGACACGCTCGCGCTCTACGCGGATATCCCGGTCATTGCCGCCGCCGGCAACTGCGGCGACCAGGGGCAGAGCGGCTTCGGCCAGCTCGCCGCCGCCTCCCAGGTGATCGCCGTCGCCGCCTATGACATGCTCGATCCGGCCAATGCCGCGGACGACACCATCTTCGCCTGGTCCAGCCACGGCCCCGGCCCACAGACCACGCCCAAGCCGGATCTGGCCGCCCCCGGCGCCGTGCTCTTCGACACCGGAACCTCCTTCTCCGCGCCCCAGGTCGCCGGCACCGTCGCCCTGCTCCGCGAGCAGCAGCCGCAAGCCACCGCCGCTGAAGTGCGCACCAGCCTGATACAAAGCGCGGTATCGCCCAGCGGCGCCCCCGGCACCCACGACGACCACTGGGGCTGGGGCCGTCTCCAGGCCGCCGCGGCGGCGGACAGCCTCGCGGTGATCCGCGGCGGCGGCGGCTGACGCAGCACCCCCAAAAAACCTACCGGCGCGCGCTCACCGGCACCCGCTCCCGCCGCTTCGCCAACAGATACATCACCGCGGCAAAAAGCAGCTCAACGCCGCAAGCCAGGGCCAGATTGCGCGCCACATTGCCCGCTCGCCCATACGAGTGCAGGCCGACATTGAGCAGATTCACCCCGAACCAGGCGATCAACACAACCACATTGTTGATCACCAGCCCGGCGGCGAAACCGACCGGCTCGAACTGACGCGTCAAGCGGCCGTGCAGCAACACCAACTGCCACAGAACGATCAGCAGCGCGCCGTTCTCCTTCGGGTCCCAGCCCCAGAACCGCCCCCAGGACTGATCCGCCCAGATCCCGCCCAATATGGTGCCGAAAAGGGTGAAAAAGAGCGCCACCAGGGTCAACCCGATCATGTTCCGGTAGATCGCGGCCAGGCGTTCATGCTCGCGCGGATGCAACACCTGCTCAACCAAATAGACATGCCCGGCCATCCCGGAAACGATCGCCGCCCCATAGCCGATGGTGATCGTCACCACGTGGGTGCCCAACCAGAAGTTGGAGTTCA
>JALXCG010000525.1 GCA_026991065.1 Gemmatimonadota bacterium
CGGGCGCCGCGCCGCGCCAGCTCGATCGCCAGCACCTCGCCCAGGCCGCTGCCGCCACCGGTGATCCAGACCACGGAATTGACGAATTCTTGTTTCATTGGCTGCCTCTCCTGATTGAATGATCCGCCCATCCTACCCTTTTGTGCAGGATCGTGGGGAGGAGCGGCGCGCCGGGACGGATCCGGTTTCCCATAGAGGGGCGCTGGGGTGAGTGTTATCCTTTTGTGTTTTTCAATCCAGCTTCCTGCTTTTGACTGAATCCACGCTTTCCCTTTTCCGAGGCAGCCCATCATGAGCCACGACCTGAGCCAAGCCGGCCGCAAGACCCAAACGATTCATGCCGGCCAGTATCCCGATGCGACCACCGGGGCACTCTCCCCGCCAATCTACCAGAGTTCCACTTTTGCCTTCACCGACTGTGCGCAGGGCGCCGCTCGTTTCGCCGGCACCGAGGGAGGCTACATCTACACCCGCATGGGCAATCCCACGACGGCCCGTCTTGAAGAGGCGATCGCCACACTCGAAGGGGGAACCGGCGCCGTGACGACCAGCTCCGGCATGGGAGCGCTCTGCGCGGTGATCTTTGGGCTGCTCGGCAGCGGCGACCACGTGGTGGGGCACAGCTCTCTCTATGGTCCCTCGCGGATGGTGATCGAGGCGGACTTCAAGCGCTTCGGCGTGGAGTCCACATTCGTCGATACGTCCGACCTGGATCAGGTGCGGGCAGCGGTGCGGCCCAACACGCGCCTGATTCTGATCGAGACGCCGGCCAACCCGACCATCGTGCTCTCCGACATCAAGGCGTTGGCCGCGATCGCCGAGGAGCAGGGGGCCTGGCTGCTGGTGGACAACACCTTTGCGTCGCCGGTCAACCAGCGACCGCTGGCGCTCGGGGCACACATCGTGATGCACAGCATGACCAAGTTCATCAACGGTCACACCGATGTGGTAGCCGGGGTGGTGGTTGCCAAGGATGCGGAGCTGCTGGCCAAAATTGCCCATGCCCATCACTACCTGGGTGTGAACATGGACCCCCACCAGGCCTGGCTGGTGCTGCGCGGTTTGAAGACACTTTCCCTGCGGATGCGCGAGTCGGAGCGAAATGCGCAGCGCGTGGCGGAGTTCCTGGAGCAGCATCCGAAGGTGGCCTGGGTGCGCTATCCGGGGCTCAAGAGCCACCCGCAGCACGCACTCGCCAAGGCCCAGATGGATGGCTTCGGAGGGTTGATCTCATTCGAGGTGAAGGGCGGCCTGGAAGCCGGCGCACGCCTGCTCGATCATGTGCAGTTGATGACTCTTGCGGTTTCACTGGGCGGAATCGAGACGCTGATTCAGCACCCGGGCAGCATGACCCACGCGGCGATTCCGCGCGAGGAGCGGCTCGAGGCCGGCATTTCGGACGGTTTGGTGCGGGTGTCCATCGGCTGCGAAGATGTGGAAGATCTACTCGCCGATCTGAAACAGGCGCTGCAGCAGGTCTGATTCTGCGCCGATGGCATGGATATGGATCGGTCCGCCTTTCCCTCCCCCGAAGAACTGGACGCCGCTTGTGAGGAGTTGCGGTTGCGCGAGGAGGCGCTGCTGGAAGCGCAGCGGATTGCCCATCTTGGATCCTGGGTGGTGGACCTGCGAGAGCAACGGCTGAATTGGTCGGACGAGGTCTTTCGTCTTCTGGGAATCGAACCCTGTGAGCCGTCGCTGGAACTGATGGCGTCGCTGCTGCACCCGGATGATCGGGAGCTTTTCTTCTCTACCATCGATCGGGCGGTGGCCGACGGCACCCATTTCGACATCGCCGTGCGGGTGGTGCGCCCGGATGGCGAGGTGCGCCACCTCCATGACCGAGGCAGGGTCTGTTTTGATGCTGCCGGCGCACCTTCGCGGGTGTGCGGTGTTCTCCAGGATGTGACTGAGCGGGAACTGCTGCGGGCTGCCGTGCAGCGCCAGAACCAGATGGAGTCGATCGGGCTTCTCGCGGGTGGCATCGGCCACGACTTCAACAACCTTCTGACCGGCATCCTGGGGTCGGCGTCTCTGGCTCAGCTCCACCTTGCAGAGGGGGAGACAGAACAGGTTGCTGAACTGTTGACCGGGATCGAAACGATTGCCCAGCGCGCGGCGGAATTGACCAGCCGCCTGCTAACAGTCGCGCGCGGCGGCGGTGAGCCGAAGCCCCGCGCTTTGAACTGCGGCGAGCTGGTACGCGAGGCAGCCACGCTTGCGCTGCGCGGGTCCGGCGTGCGTCCGGAGTTTGCTTGCGCCGACGATTTGCTGCCGATCTTTGCGGACCCTGGTCAGATCCATCAGGTGATCGCAAATCTGGTGATCAATGCGCGTCAGGCGACCGCGGGTGGAGGGGTCGTGAGTCTGACTTGCGAGAACGTGGAGTTGAGCGCTGCCGCGGCTCCCAACGGGATCGCAGCCGGTCGCTACGTGAGCGTGACTGTACGGGATTGTGGCTGTGGGATCCCCGCCGACCAGTTGCAGCGGATTTTTGAGCCGTTTTTTTCCACCAAGGAGCAGGGGCGGGGCCTGGGGCTGGCCTCCTGTATGCAGATCATGCAGCGCCACGGGGGCCACATCAGTGTGGCATCGGAGGTCGGTCGTGGTTCTACTTTCACGGTGCTGCTGCCGGCGGCCCTGGAGCGCCCCGCCGAAACTGTTGTCGCTACACCTGGAGCGGTGCTCCGCCGTCAACGGCGTGGGTTGGTGCTGGTGCTGGATGACCAGGAGCAGGTGCGAACCACGGTTGTGGGGATGCTGCGCCGACTCGGCTACGAAGCGCTGAGTACGGCGGATCAGGCGGAGACGCTGACAATCTACGGTGAGGCACTCTCGGCCGGTACGCCGCCGGTGGCGGTTCTTTTGGACCTGATTCTTCCTGGTGGCGCCGGCGGGGAGGAAGTGGCCCGCGAAATTCGGGAGTTGGATCCAGCGGCTTTTCTGGTTGCGTGCAGTGGACGTCCCGACCTGCACGCGATGCTCCATCCCGAAGAGCATGGATTTCAAGTAGCACTGGCCAAGCCTTTCGATCTGCGCGCGATCACCACGGTGCTCCAGCGAGCGACTCGCCACTGATCACGGCGCCGCGGCGATCCAGAGATCGTGGGTGTCACTGCTCTGAAGTTCGTCCCCTAGCCAGGCCCGCGCCAGAATGACTCTACCCTCGTCACCGAGTTCCACCAACGGGACACTGACAAGCATGGGCAGATAGAACGACGTGTGCGGAGGGAGTTGAATCACCTGCGGGGTTGCCAATACCGTGTCGTAGCGCCCCACTACACGCAGGTCCGGGGTCACTTCTAGGGTGTCCCCGGTCAGGTTGCGCAAGCGGTAGGTCCCTGCGACTTCGTTGCCGACAACAACCGTGTCCGGACTCTCGACGAGATCGATCTTGACCATCGGATTCAGGGGCCTGGTCTCCTCCAGCCACCCCATGTCCAGGGGAGTGCCTTGCTCATTCAGGCCTCCCGTGGAAAACGCCACTGAGCCTGGAAGCGGGCGGTAGAGTGAGTCATCCGGAGTAAACGTCGGATCGAGAAGCAGATCCCAGGAGAGTTCAGCGTACTGACGGTAGGGACCTTCGCTGTTGTTCCAGTATAGGTTCCGCTCGACGATCGAGCCGTTTTCCGCCATTGTGGTGCGGATACCGCCGGCGTTGCTACTGTTGGCGATGATGTTGCGGGAGAATGTCACGCCGTTGCTGTCGACGAGGGTGACCGCCGCTCCATGTTTCGTGGACTCCGTCAATCGTGACTCCACGATGGTGTTGTTCTCGATCCGGCCGGAGCATTCCCCCTGAATGATCATGGCCGCGCCCTCCAGGTCGGCACTGTTCATCTCCATGAGATTATGGATGATCCACGCGCGCGCGTTGGTGTCGACCCTGATTGCTCCGGCGCTGCCGGCCCTGTTGCCGCGAATCTGGTTTTCCCGGAGTCGAACGCGGGAAGCGGCGCCAGTGACTCGAATGGCTCCTCCCCAGGGCTCCGCCTCGGCGCCGGTTCCGATCACGCTGTTGCGGGTGATCCAGTTGTTCTCGGCATGGACGATCGAGTTGCTGACAAAGACACCCCCACCGCCGACTGGGTTCGCTCCCACCGGCTCTCCGGCCTGGTTGCCGCCGATCTGGTTGTTTTCCAATTCGGCGTAACAGTCCCCGTCGATGGATACTCCGCCACCCTTGAGGCCCGCCAGGTTGTTGCGGATTGTATTGGAGCGGATGGCGATCGAGTCGTAGAGGGCGGAGGCGATGCCGCCACCGGCGCGCCCGGCGATATTGTTTTCGATCAGGTTGTTGACAAGGATCGGGGCGGAGAATCCGCGGCCGGCCGGATCACCCTGCGCCATAATTCCGCCGGCATCCCGCGTTGCGCTGTTCCCACAGATGTGATTGCCAGTGATGAGAGAGCGCACATCATAGAGGTTGATTCCACCGCCCCAGCCGAGGGCCGGAGTCGTAGCCAGACAGGTGTTGTCGCAGATGTTGCAGTCGATGATGTCGACGGCCGCGCGCATGATATGGATGCCGCCGCCCTCCTCGGTGGAACGATTGTTCTCAATCACGCAGTTTACAATCTGTCCGCTGGCGCCACCCCAGAAGCCGACACCGCCGCCGAATCCGCCCATGTCTGAGTTTCCGGCGGCGTTGAAGAGGAAGTCGCAGTTTAGAATGTCGACTTCGGTCTCATCACCGCACCAGGCCCCGCCGCCGTTCTTTGCAGTGTTGCTCTCAAAGCTGCTCGCCTGGATTGAACCGTGGATTGTACCATGGAGAGCAGCGCCTCCACCGACCCCCTCCTCCCCGCCTTCGGCGCAGTGATTGGCGCTGAAAGTACAATCGGCGATGGTGACTTCGCCGGCGTCGAAGGCTTCGATCCCGCCACCGTGCAGGATGGCGCTGTTGGAACTGAAGAGGCAGTCGGTAATGCTTGTGGTTCCCTCGGAGTAGAGGAAGAGACCACCGCCACTGCGTTCGGCTGTGTTGGATTGGAAGTCGGTGCCCGCGATGTCGAGGCGGGTGGGGCTGTTGGAATGCACGCCACCGCCATCCTCAGCGACGTTGGTTTCGATGGTGCTGGTGGTGATCCGGCAGTCTGCATTGGGACCCAGGTGGATCCCGCCGCCACCATCCACCGCGCTGTTGCCGCGGATGATTGATTCCGTAATGACAGTTGTGCGGGCGCCGGCTGCGTCTATGCCGCCACCCCAGACAGTGGCGCGGTTCTGCTGCAGGCGACAGTTGAGGAGAGTCAGTGTGCCGTTGCCGTAGGCACGGATGCCGCCGCCGCTGCTGGCGTTGTTGTTGCTCATGATGCTGGAGTCGATGTAGCAATCGGAGTCGGAGCCGACCTGGATACCCCCTCCCTCCTCCGCACTGTTGCCACGAATGACCGAGAGGGTGATCATGCAGGAACGACCTCCGTC
>JALXCG010000526.1 GCA_026991065.1 Gemmatimonadota bacterium
CTGTGACCGAGGCCGGCGCGGAATCTTTTGCCAAGGTCTCCTATCTGTCGCAAGAGGCGGTTTACGTGGACGCCGGCTCCGAGGCCGGGATTGCGGTTGGCGATACACTGGAACTGCTCAGGGGCGGGGCGCTGGTGGTCGAATATGTTGCCGGTCACTCCGCGGCTTGCCGGTTGCTCGACGGCGCGGTTGCCGTGAAGCCGGGCGACCGCCTGCGTTTCACTCCGGCGCCGCCGGCGGAAGATGTGGCGGAACCGGTCACCGAGGCGCCCGCCGAGGCGCTGCCCGCGAGCCTTGGAACCGCCGCCGCGCCGGAGAGCGGTCCACGGAGTGAAACCCGCGGCAAGGTCGATCTGTACTGGCTTTCGCTCTCCGCGACCGATGCCGATGTAACGAGCTATCAACAGCCTTCAGCTTCGATTCGACTGGAGAGCAGTGGACTCTTCGGGCGTGAGATCGACCTCTTGGTGCGGATGTGCAGCAAGTACTCCCGCCGCGAGCGGGATTTGGGTTTGGGCGGTTACTCCACTGACTGGCGCCAGCGCGTCTGCGAGGCGGCGCTCACCTACGCTCCCGGCGATGGCTCGACCACCTTCCGGCTGGGCCGCCTGTTTTCGCCCCGGCTGCGCGGCTTCGGCAACTGGGATGGTCTTTACCTGGATCATCGGTTCGGCGAACGCTGGCGGGTGGGGATTCTCGGCGGTGGAGCGCCCGATTTGACCGACGGCAGTGTGCGCTTTGATCAGCAGAAGGGGGCGGCGTTTGTTGCCTGCGATGCGGGGGTGATGGGACGGACCCGCTACCGCGGCACGCTGGCCGTGACCGGCAACTATGAAGATGGCACTGTCGAGCGCCTGGGTGTGGACGGCATCATCAGCCGTGAGTACCTGTATCTCCAAAACGACATCTGGTTCGGCCGTCGCCTGGATCTGCATCAGGACATGATGGTGGACCTGCTGCGGGACTGGCGCCATGAAGAGGGGGGCGACCGGTTGAAGCTCACCTCCTTCTATTTCCATGCGCGCTACTTGGTCAATGACTGGCTGTGGCTATCCGGCTGCTACGATCGCCACGAGCATGTGCGCCTGATCGATACCCGCGAACTGCCCGACTCGCTTTTCTTCGATGAGGGACAGGGGGGAGGACGCCTGGAAGCGGGCGTTCGGCTGCCGCTCTCTCTGCGCTTGACGACGGCCTACGGCGTGCGCAAGTTGGACGAATCCGGCAGCGAGTCCTATTTCCTCCACACCACACTTGGGTCGCAGTTCCGGATCTGGCGGCCGCTCGACTGGCGAGCAGACTATGCCTGGTCCGACGGCGTGGACAGTGATGCCAGCGCCGGAATGCTGGATCTCTGGTTGCGCCTGACACCGACCTTTACGCTGGGCGCCGCGGGCGGGATGGAGCGCAATACCTCCTTGCTCGGCACCGATCTGGATCGTGACTGGGAACGCTTGCACACCACCTGGGTCGTGGCCCGTCACGTCGATCTGTACGCGTCATTCACGCACGCTTCCGGCGACATTGGTGCCGGTGACGAAGTCTTGGCGCGCTTGGGTTACCGCTGGTGAGCGGACGAAAGGAATCGTCGATGAAACGCATAGTATCGATCCCGGGGACGGCGCTGCGCCTACTCCTTGTGGGTGGGATCGTTTCGGTTCTGGGGAGCGGCTGTACCGACACGACCAATCCCCCCGAAGTGGTTCCCCCCGGCTCGGAGACAAGCAGTTCCTGCGTCAATTGTCACCGCGATCAGGATCTGCTGATCGCCAGCGCGGATCCCGATACCACACCGCCGCCGGCCGATTCGGGCGAGGGCTGAGGCGGGGCAGTTGCCCCGCTGGAAGCGTGGGAAAAGGTTGTTATTGAGAATATGGACGAGTTCCTTCGTGACGCCCATGGGCGGGTTGGCTGCACCGGCTGCCACGGTGGCAATTCCACCGCGGCGGACAAGGAGTCGGCCCACGAGGGGGTGACGCTTGACCCGACCGAGGCGCCGGCCGCGGCCTGCGGAGGCTGCCACCAGGATATCTCCGCCGCGGCGCCGCTCTCGATGCACTATCTGCTCTCCGGGGAACGCGCCTTGATCGAGAAACGGGCGGAGTGCACTCTGGATTCCGATCCGAATCTTCATCAGGCGTTCACCGAAGATTGTTTCAAGTGCCACGCGACCTGTGGCCAGTGCCACGTGAGTCGGCCCAAGTCGGTTGGCGGCGGGCTGATTGAAGGGCACATTTTTCAGCGCACGCCGTCGATGGTGAACCAGTGCACCGCTTGCCATGGGAGCCGCATTGGTGAAGAGTACCGTGGCGCGCACAAGGACCAGATCCCCGATTACAAGGGCGATGTGCACTATCTGAAGAATTCAAGTGTCGGCGGCAAACACTGCGCCAATTGTCACTCCGGGGCGGAGATGCACAACGGGCAAGCGGATCATCGCTACTCGGTTGCCGAGATGCCACGCTGTGAATGGTGTCATTATGACGACGAGGCCACCAATGACTATCACGAACAGCACTGGGGTGAACTGAGCTGCACTGTTTGCCACGCGCAGGACTACAAAAGTTGCAACGATTGTCATGTGCAGGGTGGCGGCCTGAGCGAACCCTCTTACCTTTCTTTCAAGATCGGGCACAATCCGCGCCCGGATGATCGACCCTATAAATATGTCACTTTGCGCCACATTCCTATTGCCGAAACCTCCTACGATCCCACCGGCTACAGTGGTGGCTTGCCGGGTTATACCGATGAGCCGACCTGGAAAATGACGACACCTCACAACATCCGGCGCTGGACAGCGCGTACCGATACGACCGGGGGGCGCTCCTGCATGACCGCGTGTCATGAGACACCGGCCACGGTCGAGGGGTACTTCCTGCGGGCGGTGGATTTAGAAGAGATGTCGGAGGACGAGGCTGCGGCCAATGCGGCGCTGATCGTGCCGGATTCGCCGCCGACCGAATGGAACTGAATGGGGCCGCAAGTGCTGCTGATGTGGCGCGCACGGCCTTCTGAATCCCTGAACTCCATGAAAGGTGAAAGACAATGACCAAGCTATCGAAAGTAGCCCTGTGGACCACACCGGCCATGATCGCTCTCTTCGCGGCTGGCTGCAATGATGACGACAGTGGCACCAATCCGCCGCCGGAAGTGAACGAATTCGAGACCTTGACCACCTACCTGAGCAACAACAGCCTGGATCTTCCGAGTCTGTTCGACGGCTGGTTGATCGATGCCCAGACCATTTTCGACAACGGCCCGGAGACCTATTTCATCATGGATATCCGTGGTGGTGATATCTATGGCGGTGGCAATGGCACGCCGGATTTCGAGGATGGCCACATCCCGGGCGCCCACTCGGTGGCGCTGAGCGACGTGGTTGACTACGAGGCCGCCAACAACACCAGCGGGCTGCCGGTCGTGGTGGTTTGCTACTCCGGTCACAACGCCGCGATGGCGACGATGGCGCTGCGCCTGATGGGCGTGCAGGCGGCATCGCTCAAATTCGGGATGAGTGCCTGGAACGCTGCCTTTGACGTGTGGACCGGCAATGTGGGCAACACCGCACTGGACTACGCGGGTGCCTGGACCACCGATCCGGTTGCGGAAATGCCGAGCGGTTTCGATGCCCCGGTCCTCAATACCGGCGATGAGGATGGTTTCGACATTCTTCAGGATCGGGTGATGGCTACTCTGAGCGAGGGGCTCCACGGGATCAAGAACGTGGATGTGCTTTCGGCAACCACCGACTACCAGATCTTCAACTACTGGGCGATGTCCGACATCGAGCACTACGGCCACATCACCGGCTGCTACCAGGTGACCCCGGGCGAGTTCGGTGTGGATGACCTGGATGCGTTGGATCCGAACGCGGAGAACGTATTCTACTGCTGGTCGGGACAGACGGCGTCGATGATCGCCGAGTGGCTGCGGGTGCTTGGCTACGATGCCTACACCCTGCTCTATAGCGCCAATGGCATGATCTACGATGACCTCGAGAGCCACAAATGGCCGGGGCCGGGCGATTTTGAATTCGAAACCGGTTCCTGAGTCATAACCGGATCGGAATGAGTCGGGCCGTCGCGGTGCGCCGCGGCGGCCCGTTGTGGTTCAAGGTGGCCCGAGACCGGCGATCCGGGCTATTCGGCCGGCTGCGGCGCCCGGCTCAGGATCCGCTTCAGCCATGCGCCGACCACGGCGTAGACCTTGGCCCGCTCCACCTCGTTGAAGATCTCGTGGTACATGCCGTCGAAGATATGCAGCTCTTTGTCTTCGCTGGCGACATCGCGATGAAAGAGCACGCTGCCTTCGGGCGCGACAATGCGGTCTTCGCGCCCGGCGAGGATGAGCAGCGGGAGCTTGATCTCTTCGGCGCCGGCCAGGGCGTCTTCCATCGCCTGCGTCATTTCGGTGTAGAGCCGCGGCGAAACCTGATCGTGAACCAGGGGGTCGGACTCATAGGCCTCGATGATCGATGCGTCGTGGGAGAGGGCGCCGGGGTCGATCTCGTTGGACATGCTGAAGCTGGGCAGGATGTTGGAGAGCAGGCGCCCGGCACTCTCTTTCCACCAGGGGACTTCGACCGCTACCTGGAAGGCGGCGCCGGAGAGGATGGCGCCGTGCACCTCTTCTTGATGGTCGAGCAGGTAGTGGGTGACGATGAGCCCGCCGAGCGAGTGGCCGATGAGGATGCGCGGCAGATCGGGGGCCTCCACCACCAGGTGGTCGACGATTTCGCGGATGCCGCCGACAAAGTCGGCAAAGCGGTCGCAGTGGCCGCGCTGGCCGGGGGAGTTGCCGTGACCGACATGGTCCATGGCATAAACGCTGTAGCCTTGGTCGTTGAGATAGGCAGCGATCTCTTCGTAGCGGCCGGAGTGCTCGCCGAGACCGTGAGAGAGGACGATTGCCGCGCGCGGTTTTTCCACGGACCAGATGCGCAGGTGACGCCCGGATGGTGACTTGGTTTCTGTTAGCATTTGCACAACCTCACTCTCGGTGGGAGCAGCCGTATTTTTCCCAGCTAAGATAAGTGTATCCCCGTTTTTTGGTTTGGTGGTGTTCTCTTTGTTTTGCCCGATGCGGCGGCGGCGTGCGAGGGGGGGGAAGGGGCCGGCTGGAGCCTGAGCCCTCTGCTCCCACGAAGACCCGGTTCAGCATGAAGGGGAAGGGGTGCGCCGGCGGCCGGCAGGCTTGCCACGGCCCGGTTTCGGCGGCCGGCGGTACTTCTTCAATGGAATGGTGCGATGAAAGAGCGGCAAAAAGGGAGCCTGCGGTGATCCTGGTTTGACCGTTTGCGACCGCCACCACTATCCTCTGTTTTTCCTCGTTTCTCTTTTGCCGAAATTTGTGAGACCGATGCGGCCGACCTATCACATTGAAACTTATGGCTGTCAGATGAATGTGCTCGACTCCGAGC
>JALXCG010000527.1 GCA_026991065.1 Gemmatimonadota bacterium
GCCTGGTTCAGGCGCTGCACGATCCCCCCCACAAGTCATTGATTCTGAACTCCGGAATCAAGCACACCGAGGAGGCGCGGAAACTGGCGCAAGCACTGATCGACGAACCACTGGCCGGTTACAACCGAGCCCCCGACCTGCTCGCTTCCGGCGCCGATCGGGCGGTGGTAGGGCCCGCGTCAGCGGCGCGGGTAGACTGGCGCAAGCGACCGATTATCACTCACCCCCTGCAGCCCGGGGTGCAGATGGAAGCAGCGTTTGAGCAGATGCCCGTGGGGCAAGGCGCACAAGCCAGGATCCAAGCCATCACGCAGAATCTCTGTGAATACTACCAACAGGACGATGCCGCCGGCGACAGCGGGACCGGCGACACAAACTCGGCCCGAACGGCTTCCGGTGACGCCGACGAAACGGAATCCGCCCCCCGCGCTTGGAATGATCCCGAGCAACTGTTGCGAGCACGTCTCCTCCTGTGGCGTCAAATGGATGCGGTTACCCGCGAGATCGGCGTGCCGGCCGCCTGGCTGCCCGCTGACTCCCGTTCACCGGATCACAGCATCGATGCCCACCTGCGAATGGCCACCGCAGCAGCTTTCATGGAACCTCCGGCACGCAAAGGGCGCCGTCCGGAGCGTCAGATCTGGTTGCTGCAGATGGGGGTCCGAGGCGTTCAGAAGTTCATTGCGGAATCACGCAAAACACGCGACCTGTGGACCTCCTGCATGATCTTTTCGGAGTTGGTCTGGGCCGCAATGGCGGTGGTGGTAGACACCTACGGGCCGGAAGCGATTCTGTACCCGGACATTCACGGCAATCCACTGATGGACCAGTGGTTGTTGCGGAACAGCATGGCCGGCGCGGTACCGGATGCGATCCGGCAGACCGGCGCCCCCACCTACGCCGCCCCGATTCCCAACACCTTCATGGCCCTGGTGCCGGCAGGCGGCGCGGGAGATCTGCCAAAACTGGAAGATCTGGCACAACAATGCGAAACCGCCGTCCACATGCGCTGGCAGGAACTGGCAGATTCAGTACATGATTTTGTGCAGCGGAAAATGGGCAAAGGAGCCTGGCAAGGGGTATGGAAACGTCAGTTTGCCACACAGCACGCCCCCGATTTCGTTTGGAGTGCGGTGCGCTGGCGCCGGCGCCTCCGGGGAATCGAGCCGCGTCCGCTCGACCTCAAGAAGCTCCCCGGCCAGCCCGAGGAGTCCGCGTTCGCGATCCTGCGTGAGCGCGAGCGTGCCCTGGCTCCCTGGATGCCCAGAACCCTATGGAACCATTACGAGCAAGCACGGGATGCATCCTGGGCAGTCGACACTGCTTTCGGAAGACGCTACCACTCGGCTGAACGGGGCTTCGATTATGCACTGGTGCACCATCAGTTGCGCCGCAGTTACCAGCTCCGCAAGCTGGCGGAGACTCCCGTATCGACCGAGGAGCCGGGTGAAAAGTGCTGCTTGACCGGTCGCCACGAAGTTCTCTCCAACCAACCGGCCACATCCTCTCCGCAGCCCGCGCATCGCACCCGGCAAGCGGGGCGCGACTTCTGGAGCAGACTGGGGCTGGAAGATGGTGGAGAGGAGCGGCTCGGTGGTCCGGGCACTCTCAAGCGCTTTCTCGCCTATGTACCCCCGAGAATCTTCCGCGGCACCGACAACGAACCGTTCCCGGAGCGTTGGGCGGGAATCAACCATGCGCCTGCCGACCCGCGTGTACCTTTCCCTTCCACTGCCGGAGTGGCTGCCAGTCGATTTCTGGTCGCCCTGGCGAAAACCGATGATCCGGCCCTCCGCGCCGACCGCGATCAGTTTGTGAAACACATCGCGGCCACGGAAACTCTGCGGGAAAGCGTGCATCTCCAGGCCCACCCCCGCTTGAGCGGCGTTGATCCAGATTCCGAATCGGGCCGTTTTGTCCAGGTGGAAGCGGAATACCTGCACGTCGATGCACTCGAATCGCTGATCACACGCCACAAGAAGCGGGGCGAGCAGGAAGAAGCTGAGCGCATCGAGAAAGTCAAGAAAGCCGCGAGCCGGCTCTGGAAACGAACCCGGGGAGAGAAGCCGCTGCTGCCCCCGCTCGGTACCGGGGTCGGCATTCTGGCCATGGACGGTGATGGCATGTCACGCCTGCTGGATGGAGATCCGGCGGTGATCCAAACCACCTGGCGCGACGTTCTGCATCCAGATGTTCCCCCGCAGTTCGCGGGCTGGAGAGACTCAACCGAAGCCTCCGACAGGCGGCGGGCAGCTGCCGAAGCCTGGAATGGAATTCTGGACAAGCCGCGCCACATGGGCCCCGCGTTGCATGCCGCTATCACCCGCAGCCTGGCCACTTTCGTTCACGAGATCGTAGCCTGGGTGGTGGAGGGCGAGTTTCACGGCCGGCTGATCTATGCCGGTGGGGATGACCTGCTCGCGATGCTCCCCGCGACCGATCTGATCGGCGCCGCCACGCGACTGCAACAGCTTTTTTCCGCTCCCTTCATCATCGACACCGCGCCGAAGATCACTCCCTGGAGTTGGCGAACCGGAAATCACGCTCTCTCCGACAGCGGCAAAAAGGAGCGGCAGCGCTTTCTCATTCCGGAGGTTCCGTCGCGCGATCCGAACGATACCCGGCAGGTAACCCCGATCAGTCTGGCGAATTGCACATGGGAACCACATGCCGCCACTGGAGAACCCGCACAGCCACCCGCCGAGTTGCGCCTGGATCGCATTCACATCATTCCCATGCTGGGCCGGGCGCACAGCATGAGCGCCGGCATCGCTTTTGGTCACTACAAGACCCCCTTGGGACGAATGATCCGCGAAGCGCGATACAATCTGGATGAAGTGGCCAAGAAACGTCCCCACGCGGAGACGCAACACAATCCGGATGGGACGGCCGAAGAACCGCGCAAAGCAGCCATCGCCATCACCCGCTTCACCCGCAGCGGTGCCAAAGGGCGATTCTGCGCGGGCTGGGAGGTGGGTAGCGACGGGTCGGATCCTGCCCCCACCTGGCAGCCCGATCCCCCGGCAATTGGCCACTGCTTCAGAACCGCCGTCCAGGCCTTCGCCACCGGCACCCTGTCCGCACGCCTGCCCTACAAGCTGTGGGAAACCATCAAGATCGTGGGGCCGGAAATTCTCACCCAGGAGAAAGATACGCGGAAGGAGTTCGTGCTGGGCTGGCTGACGCGTTCGGGGCAACTGGACGGGGAGCCATTGAAGCCGATCCGGGAGGCTTGCCTGGCGCTGATCAATGCAGGAATCGAGTATGCGGGCTCCCTGCAATCAACCCCTAAAAAGCAACAGTACGCGATTGTCGCCGGGCTCTTGCTGGCGCGTCACCTCGCTGCGGAACAGACGGTTGAATCCGACGCTGGAGGAGCAAATCACGATGGATAATTGGTTCAAGGTCGAACCCATCGACACCACTTGGTATCGCAGTGGGAAACCGTTTGTGGCGGGGGAGAACAGTTTTGATGGCGGTCTCTTTCCGCCCACCCCGTGGAGTTTTCAGGGGCTGATTCGCAGTCAAATCCTGCGCAAGCGCGCCGGTGCGCGCGGCATCGATGCGTTGGGACCGAAACAGATCGCTGCCACGGTCGGAACTTCCAGCCGACTGCCTGCGGGTTGGGCGATCATGGGACCATTCCCGGCACTTCGGAACCGGGCTGGCGAGTTGGAGCCCTGGGTGCCCGCTCCCCGTTTTCTGTGGGTCGACCGGAGGGACACCGGCCGTGAGGTTCCTCATCGCGCCACACCGAAGGCACTGACCGCTTCAACTCAAGCGGCCAGTTGGGAAGAAGAATGCGACCTCCTCGCCAAACCGCTACCCCGCGGCAACCCGCGTTCCTTCCCCTGGGCCTGGGTACCTGAGAGCAATGCGGAACCGCACCAGGGCTGGATCTCCGCTTCCAACCTGGACTGGCTGGTTCGGGAAAAAGGCGACTGGCGGCAGGAGAAGTCCACCCGGGATTCGCTTCCTCCGTTTGTGCTCGAGGAGGAACGCTACGGAATCGCGATTGAAGGAGGCAAAGCCGCCGATCAGATGCTCTTCATGGGCATCCACCACCGCCTGAAGCGTGGTTCCGCACTTCTCGGTTGCCTGCACGGCGCACCTCTGGATCAGTTGGTGGACAGCGTTGTAGCAACCGGCAAGAAAGGCCGGCTGGTCGGCCTGCGGGCTCTTTCCAGCGCGGAGCAGCACAACGTGCTGCCCAGCCTGCTGCGCGGCGATCACCTGCCGGCGCTGCCGCCGGATGAACTGCTGGTTTGGGTCAGCTTGCTGACCCCGGCTTTCGCCACCGGGACCGGCAATTGCCACCCGTTCGGCTCCCTGACTCTGGACGATGTCCGGCTGGATCTGTGCGCAGTTCTGGCCAGCGCCGGGCCGGAGATCGGTGGCTTCGACCATGCAGCGGGCGGCGGCCGCCCGGTTCGCGCAACGTGGGCTCCCGGCTCCTCCTGGGGTTTTCGACTTCACGGAGGGAGTCGTGAGCAGCGGGGCATCCTGCTGAAACAACTGGCTTCCAACCCAATAACAACCCACCCCGAAGAGGAGCGATTCGGCTTTGCGCAGCGCATTGTGACAGCAATCGATCCCACAACCAACGCCCCCTATAAAGAGGAAGAGCACCATGGCTGAGAATTCGATCGAGATCGGAGTGTATCTGCTTACGCCCACCCATCTCGGCAGTGGGCAAGCGGCGGCCGCCGTGGACCTGCCGATCATTCGGGAGAGCCACACCGATTATCCGCTTCTGCCCGGAACAGCGATCAAAGGCGTGCTGCGGCAGCATGCAAGCAGGACGGATCCGGAAATCACAACAACTCTTTTCGGCACCGAGCCACCACAGAGCGGTGCCCCCGACACGCGCGCGACCAATCCCGGCGCGCTGGTATTCACCGATGGGCATCTGCTCGCCTTTCCGGTCCGCTCGCTACAAGCGGCCTTCTATTGGGTTACCTGCCCCTGGGTGATGGAACGTTGGATCCGCCAGCGCAAGGCGGTCGGCCTGGACGCTCCTGAGTTACAGGTCTCATCACTTGCTCCCGCGGCCACTTTTACTCCGCGCAACAATGCCCTGGTGCTGGAAAATCGTCTAGTGGAGGGAGTTACCGAAAAAGAGGATCTGCAGGCGATCGGCAAAGAATGGAGCACGCTCTTGCCGGCCAATGAACCTCAACTCCAAGAGCGGTTTCAGTCCCATTTGGTGTCGGTTCCGGATGAACTCTTCGCCGACCTGGTGCGACGCACCACTCCGGTCAATGCGCGCATTCAGTTGACGCCGGGCAAGACCACCGACAAATGGGTCGACCCGGACAACGGCAACAAAGAATACAGCGGCAATCTCTGGTATGAAGAGACCCTGCCTCCCGACTGCCTCTTCTCCACTCTGGT
>JALXCG010000528.1 GCA_026991065.1 Gemmatimonadota bacterium
CCGGCGCCGCGGCCCTGAGCAGGGAATCGGGACAGCGCGTGCGATGCTCCAGAACCGCCTTGAGTGTGCGGTGGGCGAGTGTGGCGGAGTTCAGATAAGCGCTGCGCGGCGCATCGAAGAGGATCCGCGGATGGAGATCGGTGTTGAGCGCGCCCGCGCCGCCGGCGAACGCGGCCAGCGCTTCGCGGTCCATGCAGTAGGCGCCCAGCAGGTCGACCGCGCTCAGAAACGCTTCTCCCGCGCCCTGCCGCAGCGCCATGCCGAACCAGTCGAGATCCAGACTCAGCGGCGCGCCATCACCCGGCGCCGCCCGCCCCACCAACCCCAGGGCCGAAGTCTGGGGGTTGTAGACCCCAAGAAAGGCATCGGCTTGCGGGAAAACCGCGAGAAAAGTGCGCACCACCGTCGCCAGGTTCTGGGGATCGAACTGATGCAGCGGCAGCCACTGAACGAAGAGTCCAGCCGCAGTCAAATGCTCCCGAATCGCCTGAAAATGCTCCAGCGAATAGAGATTGCCCGCGCCGTCCCGGGCGGGGTGAAAGAGGTCGCCGACGATCACGTCGAAACTGTCCGCGGAAGCGGCGACAAAGCGACGCGCATCGGCGGCGTGGAAATGGATCCGGCGATCACCGGCGATCTGGTGATTGATTTCGGCGAAAAAGGGCAGGGCCCCAATCACTTCCGGCACCAGCTCGACCGCATCCACCCGCTCCAGCGGATAGGAGCGACAGGCGGAGAGGGTGGCCCCGGTGCCGATCCCCAGGAAGAGCGCGCGCTTCGCGTTCGGTGCCAGCAGAAGGGGCAGATGCCCCATGCGATGCTCGCCGTAACTGTAGCCGCCGCCCATGCGGAAATACTGGTTGACCTGCAGCCGGCGGGTTGGCGCGTTGCTCCCACGCAGGGGTTTCTCGCCGATCAGCACAGTGCCGTAAAGGCCTTCATGCTGCCGCAGCAGGGTCCACCCCGGCGGGAGTTGCGCCAAACGCAGATTGGCGGGCAGAAGGGTCAGGGCGAGGACAGCGGTGATGGCGGTCAGGGCCCCGCGCCGCCCGCCGGCCGCCACGCTTGGTGCGCTCAGGAGCAGGAGCAGTGCGTAGAGCCCGGCCACCAGGAGCAGCGCCGCGCGATAGCCGAACGCGGGAATCGCCCAGAGTCCAAAGAGAAATGGGGCGAGCGCCGCGCCCGCGGTATTGAGGGCGAGCAGGTGGCCGATCCCGGTTGCGGCGCGGAAGCCTAAAAGATGGGTAAAAAGCGCCCCCATCAGTAGCGTAGGCGGCAAAAAGACCAGGGCCGCGACCGCAATCTCGGCGAGCAGTTGCAGTGCGTAGGGCGCATCGGCGGTGGCGCTGAAGACCGCCGGCGCGGCCTGCATGGCGAAGGCGCAGAGAAGAGTAGCGACTGCCAGCAGCCAGGAGAGCGTCGCGGTGGCGGGCGCGGCCACCGCCGCCGACCAGCGGGGGCTGAAGCGCGACCACCCCCAGGCACCGGCGGTGGTGCCCAGCAGGTAGATGGCGAGAGTGTTGGCGAAGGTGTAGATGGTGCCCCGGGTAACCTGCGCGATGGTCTGAACGCAGACCACCTCCAACCCGAGACCGGCGAGACCGGCCAGAAAAACCAGGAGCGCCAGGCGCGGTGGGCCGGAGCGGCCGGGGAGTGCGGACGCGGGCCGCGGATCCGCGGCCCCTGCGGCCTGGTGCCGCTGGTCGCCCCAGGATCGCGCAAGCAGCGCCGCCAACAAGCCGCCGGTGGCGAGCAGGAGGGCGCTCCAGACCATGCCGGTCAGCGGCAGGAGCAGATAGACCGAACCCCAGACCCCCACCACGGCGCCGGCAGTATTGGCGGCATAAAGGCGGCCCAGACTGCGACTGCCCGCTTCGGCGGGGAACTGGCGCCGGCGCGCCTCGACCAAGGCGGGGAGCGTTGCGCCCATGCAGAGCGTCGCCGGAAGCAGGGTAAGGGCGGCCACCGCAATGGACAACGCCAGGGCCGGAAAAGTGTCATTGTTGCCGGCCGCCGGCCCCAGCAGCGGAGGCAGGATGGCCGCGAGACGATGCAGAAGCAGCGGACTCAATGCGGCCCAGAGAGCCGCTGTCAGCTCCAGGCGGACAAAGAGGCGCAGCGGATCCCGACTGCGCGCGATCCGTCCTTGTAGTCGCCAGGCACCCAGCGCCAGGCCGGCGAAGAAACCGGTGATGACACCGAGCACGCCAAGGATTTCGCTCCCCAACGAGAGAGCCAGCAGACGGGTCCAGAGGATCTCGTAGCCGAGCCCGGCGACCCCGGAGAGGGCAAAGGCGAAAAGCAGCGGATGGTCCGCTTCCGGCGGCGCCGGGCCGGGGCGGTCCGAGGTCGAAGAAGCGGCGGCCATCTTCAGGATTCAGACTCTTCTGCTCGCTTCCGCTTGCGCTCTTCGACACTTTGCAGAAAACGCCTCCACTCCTCCTCCTGCTGATTGCCGATGCGCCGCTGGATCTCATCGTGGCTGAGGCTCAGTTGCTCCTCGACCACCTTCCAGCCCACAGCGATCCCCGCTTCCCACAGATCAGCATCCTGGCGTGGATCAAGATTGGTGGGAAAAAGAGGTTCGCCCGCCGCGTCGCTCATATAGTCCGGCAATTCGGAGTGGCGCCCCAGAGGAAAGAGCGAGGTTCGCTGGAGGAAGCCTTCGAGTTCTTCATACTCCTCGGCTGCAAGCAGCGTGCGAACCCGTTCCAGCAGTTCCGGGCGGGAGTACCAGCGTCGCAGCGCGTGTGTCTGTTGCTCACTCAGCATGGGGAAGGACCTCCGCGTCGCCGCCGACGCACCTGGGGGACTCTCAGTGGGATCGCAGCAAGATACCACAGGCACGCGGAATTACTCGTCGGTCGCGCTGGCGGAAGTGCGCAGCAGTCCCGCGCCGGCGGCGATCAAAGGCCCGACAAAGAGGGTCAACACCACGGCACGGCCTCTGCCCAGCGGGTCAGCCGAGCCGAAGATTGCGTAGAGATCGAAAAAGAGAAAGAAAAAGAGCGCCATGGCGAGGAGCAGCAGACCGCTGCAACGGGGCCAATGCTTTGCACCGTAGGCCAGGGCAAAGAACGGGACCGCCAGAGAACACTGCATGACGATGGCGACCGGTCCGCTGTATTCAGTGCCGATGTTGCTGAGCAGATTGAAGAGCAGCCAGACCACGCCGAAAGTGATCAACAAACGAACCGCCGCCCGTTGCGCACCCCAAAAGCCAAACAGCGAACTCACCAGCCCGGTAAACCACATCACCACCAGGATGGTGGTTGCCAAAGCGGCGGGAGCCACTTCGACGCTGGCGTTGGCGCGGAACACGCCAACCAGAAAAAAGGTCAGAAGACCGCCCGCCAGATAGGCATGGTAGCCGGCGCGCCACGCCGCCTGGCGTTGAAACTCATCCTGATCATGGACCCAACCGAACTCGCGCAGAACCCCCGGTCCGAAAGTTCCCAGGGCGACAACCCAGAGGAACTTCCAGCTCAGGTTGCAGAGAAGAAAACCGAGCAGGACCAGGGCGGCGCCGGCCATCGTGACCGCTGTCGGACGCCAGTCAGGGCGAGGTTCTGGAATCCTCATCGTGGTCTCCCTCTTCCAATTCAAAAAGGGCCTCAACCGTCACCGAGAAGATGGCCGCCAGGCGCAGCGCCAAAGCCACCGAAGGGTTGTAACGCCCCTTCTCCATCGAGATGATGGTTTGCCGGCTGACTCCGGCGCGTTGCGCCAACTCCTGCTGAGTCATCCCCCCTATCAAGATGCGATGACGCTTCAGGTGATTGCGGATCCGGTCGCGGGTAGTCATGTGCTCAATGTATAGTTTGTTTTACGTTCTGTCAAGAACGCTTGACTCTCGCGCGAATCCCGAACTCCCGAAAAACTCTGTTTCCTAGGGTTTTCCGTAGTAGCGGTGGTACATCCGCAGCGGATCGGCACACCCGAGACCGCGCTCGATCAGATAGCGCAGGGTCAAGCGCATCACCAGAATGCTCTTGATCGCCGCATTGCGATGCCAGCGCCGGGTGGAAACCGCGACGCGCTCGAAGAGAAAGAGAGTTCGCCCCATCCGGTTCAGGCGCAGCGCCAGTTCCACATCTTCCATCAGCGGGATGGCCGGAATCCGGCCGCCATCGACCACCGGCTCGCGGCGAAAGAATTGCACCTGGTCACCGAAGGTGATGCCGCCGAAGATTGCCCGCAGATCATTGCCGATCTCGAGCAGGCGATAGCGGAGTGCGCGGCCGTTGAACACCGCGCCAAGCGCTCCACCAATGGCGTCCGGCTGGGCGGCGAGGGCTTGCTGCGCGCGCGCCAGCGCTCCCGGCGGTACCCGCACGTCGGCGTGCACGATCGCTACCAGATCCGCCGTGGCCACGCGACAGCCGGCCTCGATCTGGCCACCACGGCCCCCGCCGGCGGAGGGTGGCGCGGGGTGGTGGAGCACGGTTGCGCCGAGATCGCCGGCGATTGTCGCCGTGGCGTCGCTGGATCCGCCATCGACGACGATGATCTCGCTGACCACGGGATCGGCGCGCAGTGCTTCGATGCAGGTGCGCAGCCGCCGCTCCTCGTTCAGCGCCGGGATGACCACCGCGAAGTTTCGCGGTGCGGTGGCCGCGGGACGGGTGTAGTGAATGGCGCGCCAGGCGTGCAGCATGATGAGCGGAAGAGGCAAGCCCCAGACCGCCCATTGCGCCCAAACCGGCAGCATCCAGACGCCGGTCTGAGCCCTGGTCCCGGGGGCGATGAAGGTGGCGCCGATGGTGCCGAGCAGCAAAAACCAGGAGCGGTTCGGGCGCAGCACCAGGAGCGGCGTGACCCAGGTGAGATACCACCAATGGACAGTCGGCGCGCAGAGCAGAAATGCACCAAAGAGGAGCAGCAGCACCGCGGCGGGATCCGCGTCGGTCGACGAATTCGGCGCGCGCCGATTCAGTACCTGATGGCCGACCCCGAGAATGAGCACGAAGAGAACCCGGCTGCCCAGGTTGGCGAGCTGGTGGCTGCCGCTGCTCCAGCGCAGAAGCGCATGCAGCGAGCCATTGAAGGAAAAATCGCTGCCGAATGCCAGGAGCGAACGAAACAGATCGCCGCCATCCAGGTAGATGAACGGGAGAAGCGGCAGAATCAGGGTGACCGGAGTGATCCAGGCTTGACGCCAGTTGCGACGATTGATGAGCAGTGGCCAGGCGAGAAACGCGATGTATTTCACCTGAGCGGCGAGTCCGGCACAGAGAAAGAACCAGCCCCAGCGGCGGCGGGAATGGGCGTAGAGAAGTGCGACGATCGCCAGATTCTGCAGAGCGTCGAGGTGCCCCGCACCGGCGAAGGCGTAGACCACGACCGGCTGCAGTGCATGGAGCAGCGCCCAGCGAGCGTCGAGATGACGTTC
>JALXCG010000529.1 GCA_026991065.1 Gemmatimonadota bacterium
GTTCAACTCCCGCGCCAGCCGCATCACCGTCGCCTTGCGCCGCTCGCCACCGCTCCAGCCCGCCAACGGCTTGAGGTTGCCGAGCGCGATCGAGTGCAACAGAACCCGCAGGCGCCCCGTGTCGCCTAGAGTTTGCCGCACCTGCGCAAGGATGTGGGCTCGGCCGGTCGCGCTGAGCGCGTCGGAGTTGATGCTCACAAAGCCCACGCCGCACTCGCGGATCCGGCGAAACTCCGCCTCGATCCGTCCCATTGCGCCACGCCGGTCACGATGAACGATCGCCACATTGAGCCCATGCCGCGCCAGCTTTTTCGCCGTCGCCAGGCCGAAGCCGCTGGAGCCGCCCAGGATCAGTGCCCATAGATTGTCGGCAAAACGCATGGCACCCTTTCCGGCGGGGAGGTCCCGGATTGGGAGTGGCAGCACGCCGCGCCCGCGCGGAGCGAAAAAGCCGGAAGCCGCGGGTTGGCGCATTTGCGCTAAGGTGAGTTGAATCGATTCAGCGCGCTCATCGCTGAACCTGACTGAAGTATATAAACACGCATTACACGCTGCCTGTCAAGTCACAAAACATATTGAACCATAGAATCTTGTGAAAAATGACTGGGGTATAGGTGAAGAATCGAACTTCCAACTCACGAGGCTCCAGGAGCGTGCCCGCCATCGGCGCCCCCAGGAGCCCCCGCGGCGCCAGGACACGGCAGAGAATCCGCGAAGCCGCCAATCAGCTCTTCATCGAGCAAGGTTTTCACGCCACCACTGTGGATGCCATTGTTCACGCCGCCGGCGTATCCAAAGGCACGTTCTATCTGCACTTTGAGCGCAAAGAGGATCTGCTTCTGGAGTATGCCGCGGTTCGCTTGCAGCACATTCACGACACGCTGCCGGACCTGCTCGCGGGCAAGAGCTTTGCCGAGGCGCTGAACCAGATTCTGGATCAGGTGGTACGTGGCAAGAGTTGGGATCGGGAGGTCACCGGCCTGGCCATCTTGGAGCTGCGCGCAAACGCCGATCGGCTGCCCATCGCCAATCCGCACAAGCTCTTGGAACCGCTGATCGAACTTGCGCAAGCCCGCGGCGAGCTGCGCACCGACCTATCGGCCGAGGCCCTGGCGCTTTTTGTCATGCGCGCGCTTTTCGGGGCGCTGGCGGATTGGGGGCGGGGGCTCGGTGAAGAGAACCGTGAGAAGGCGCTGGACTGCGCCGTGACACTGATTCTGGACGCCATTCGGCGCCGCTAGGAGCCTGTCGCGCAGTGTCTTGGGGCCGTCCGCCAAGGCGGACGACCCGGATAGGTCTGGTTCGGCAACGATCAAGGCGCGGGCGTTTCCTTTCGTCCGCTCCCTGTTTCGCGGGCTTCTATGCGCGGCCCAGCCCGGCCGCCCGCAGGGTCGCCTCATCGGGGCCCCGTCCGCCGCAGCAGTCAGCGATCCGGCCGTCGATCACCACCGTCGGCACGGAACGAATCCCCAGTTCCCGCGCGCGATCCGCGACCTTTGGGTCGTGCATATCCAAAACAGTGACTTCACAGGAAGGGCAGGCGATCCGGTTCACCAGGTCGATGGTCTCTTGGCAGGCCGGGCAGCCGGCAGTGAATAGCTCGATGGTTCTTTTGCTGGTCATGATCTGTCTCCAATTCAGGATGTTGCAGGATTGGCGCAAGCCGGGCAGTCAGCGGCTGCTTGCCGCAGCGGCCAACTGTTCCAGGTGGAAGCAGTGATGAGGAGGGTGAGGCCGGCATACATCGCCGGGTCGCTGGCAAAGTGGAACTTGCCGATCAGCACGATCAGCGCCCCGACAGTGCCCAGGAGAAAGGGCCGGTAGCCGCGTCGGGTGCGCGCCCGAAAAGCCAGCGCGGCGACCGCCACAGCAAGAAAGAACGCCGTCAGCGGTAGCAAGTAGGTGGTCTGGACCAGAAACCCCAGGCCGATGGCGCTGAGAAAACCGGCATAAGCCGGCCAGCAGGCGGGGCAGGTCAGATTGGGCAGAAGCGCCAGGCCGATTCCGGGCAGCAGGGCGAGGTTGCTCCGCCAACTGCCACCGCCCCCCGAACCACCCCCCGCGGCAGCCCGGTTTAGCAGCAAAGCGCCGCTGATGCTCTCCACGCTCGGGACCCCGCGGGCAGAACCATCCTCCTGCGCATAGAGCCGGCAGCAGGCGCCGCCATTATCCGGATCCGCGGCGACATCCAGCCCATCCACCAATATGGTAGGCGACCCGAAGCCCTTGACGTGGACCGGACAATCTTCCGCATCGCCGCGCCACTCCCGCCACCGGGGTGGCATCTGTGCCGCCGCAAAAGCCTTCAGTAGTTGGGCCCGCGCCGCTTCCACATTGGGGCAGTCGCCGTCATAAACGAGTTCAACTTTCGGCATGATCATTCTCCGCGGCGGAATCGAGTTCCTCCAGGATGGGACATTCGTCGGTAGGTCCGCGGCCGCGGCAACGCTGCGCGAGACGGCCGAGAGCAGTCTTCATCTGCTCGAGGCTGGCGATGCGGCGCTCAATGTCCGCAATCTTGGCTTGCGCCTGGCGGCGGACATCGGCGCAGGTGGAATCGGGATCGACCCGCAGCCGCAGCAACTCGCCGATCTCCTTGAGCGTGAAGCCCAGCTCCTTGGCGTGGCGAATGAAGCGAACCCGCCTGACCGCTTCCGGCGGATATTGTCGATAGCCGGACGAGGGGGCGCGCCTCGGGACCGCGATCAGCCCCTCACGTTCGTAAAAACGCAACGTCTCCACGCCGACACCGGCGCGTTTGGCAAGCTGCCCGATGGTAAGTGCATCCATGACTGCCTCAACTTAGGGGGAAAAGACTGAAACCGCGGGGGATTCTGAACCTGGAATCAGTATCGACCCCGGACCACACAACAGGGTCAAGGGTTTTTTTTGGACCGCTTCCTGTTGGGATGAAGTACCGATCTCCGCACGCACCACGCCGTGACGAAAAGCACCCCGGAGCGCATCGGACCCACTCTCACCGAAGCGGGCGGCCCGGCGCCCGCGGGGGGGCGCCGGGCCGTTCGGACAGAACCCCCGGTTCAGGCTCCCGAGCGCCCTTCCCCGCCGCGCGGAAGCCCACCCCGGAAAGTCGTGGTTTCCGCGGTTGGCCGGGTCTCTCCCACCCCGGAACCAACCGCGCTCACGCATGCATCCAGCGGCTTGCAGCTCTCTCGCGCAAGCTGTGAAATCACCGCAACAGCGCTCTCTTCACTTGACAGCAGCTCTACATAGGAATATGTTCTTAGCACCGAACCAGTTCCGATGTGATTCGCTCGTGCCGCAAATATCCCGGCTCCGGCCCGGCGTCCGGCACCTGCGAGCGCCGGAGCACTGGAGCGAGACAGCAGAATCGCGTGGAGAACCTTGGGCAGTGCAGACCGACGGATCGCAATCATGACCATTTCAGCGAATCAGATCGACGAGCGGATGCGGCGCTTCGAGCAGGCGTGCAGGAGTGCGCGGATCAAGCTCACGCATCAGCGCATCGAGATCTTTCGCGAGGTCGCAAAAACCACCGATCACCCGGATGCGGAAACAGTATTTCAGCGGGTGCGCGAGCGGATTCCGACGGTCTCGCTCGACACCGTCTACCGGACCCTCTGGTTGCTCAGCGACCTGGGCCTGATCACTCCACTCGGGCCACTGCGCGAGCGCACCCGCTTCGACGCCAACCTTGCCCGTCACCATCACTTTGTCTGCGTTCGCTGCGGTTTGACGGCCGACTTCTACAGCGATCTTCTGGACGACCTGACTTTGCCCGAAGCAGTACAGGCTCTGGGCCAGGCCGAAACCACCCGCGTCGAGGTGCACGGCATTTGTCGTGCCTGCGCCGAGCGCGGTCCACAACCGACACACCATCCCAAAACCAAACAGTCCCAAAGGAACTCATGATGCCATCAATCAAAGGAAGTGAAACCGAAAAGAACCTGCTCAAAGCCTTTGCCGGCGAATCGCAGGCACGCAATCGCTACACCTATTTCGCGTCCATAGCGCGCAAAGAGGGATACCGCCAGATCGAAGCGATCTTCCTGGAAACCGCGGAGAACGAGCGCGAGCACGCCAAGCGCTTTTTCAAGTTCCTCGAAGGCGGCGCGGTCGAGATCACTGCCGCCTTTCCGGCCGGCAAACTCGGCACCACGGTCGAAAACCTCTTGGCCGCGGCCGCCGGCGAAAACGAGGAGTGGGTGGAGCTTTATCCTGCCTTTGCCGCCAAGGCCAAGGAGGAGGGGTTTGCCGAAGTGGCCGCGGCCTTCCTGATGATCGCCAAAGTGGAGAAGGAGCACGAGGCGCGTTATCGCAAGCTCGCCGCCAACATCGAAACCGGCGCAGTGTTCAAGAAAGAGCAACCGGTGCGTTGGAAATGCCGCAACTGCGGCTATGTTCACGAAGGTCCCGAAGCGCCCGGCAAGTGCCCGGCGTGTCTGCACCCGCAGGCCTTCTTCGAAGTGGACGGAGAGAACTACTAGTCGCTCTCTGACGACGCGATCGCGAAAGAGGTGCGAGATGGCCGGGCCGGATTCTCTAGGAGCCTGACGCGCATTGGCTTTCGAGCCCCGTGTTCGGGCCTGCTTCGAGATCAAGGCGCTGAGTCCGCAGGAAGGCTGGTTGCCTTTCAAGGACTTGGCAACGCAGAGATCGGAGCAGGGACGGATGCGGGGCGACGTGAAGACAATGCGCGACAGGCTCCTACCCACCATCCGCGTGATCGACCGTGACCCGATTGTCGTCCGGGTGCCGGTCGATCAGCTTGTTGTAAGGGTCGATCCCCGCCGCGGTCGGTTTTTCATCCACGATGATCGTCACCGTCTGGGGCGCGCCGCCGGTGATTGGCCGCTTATCCAGGTACAGCACCCGTTCATCGGCTTCTTCAGCCCCGGCGAAGACGCCCACATCGATCATCTCCCGCAGCGGAACCTCCTTTTCACGGCCCTCCCCGTCGCAGCGCAGCTTCTTTGCCTCCAACTCGAGTGTTACCCGGTAGCGACCATCCTCCAGCGGCTCGTAAGAAGCTTTCAGCGCCCGGTTCTCGTAGAGCGTGATGGTGCGAAACAGGTCGTCGATCAGATACTGCAGATCGGGTGGAGTCACCGCCGCGATCGCCTCCACCAACTCCTCCGATGTGGTATATGGAGGCTCCTGGTAGCGGACCCGATACAGATAATCGGAAAGGGCGCGATTCAGCGTCGCTTCGCCGAGATAGTCGCGCAGCGCATACATTGCCAGGGCGCCCTTGTGGTAATGGATGTAGGCTTGATTCTCTGCGCGCATCAGCGGCAGCTCCCTCTTCTTTTCGGTGCTGCGCCCCATCAAGTAACGGTGCAACTCATATTTCAGGAAACGACGCATCTTCTCCGGGCCGAACTCCTG
>JALXCG010000530.1 GCA_026991065.1 Gemmatimonadota bacterium
TGACCTGAGCGCCTCCGTCAGGTTGGGCAATGGCGGCGATCGCATCACGAATCCGGTACTGATACACCGCGCGACGATCATCCTTGGAGAAGATCTCCTCCAAATCGTTGAGCGGATGAAGCGCGCCCCCCTCCTTGCGCGTGGCGGAGTCGTACGCGACTTCATAGTGCACGTCCTCGGCGCGCGGTATGGGCCAGTAGATCGGCTGTTGCAGGTGCCAGTGGTAGGTTGTGTGAAGCGGTGCTGCGGAGGTGCTGCCGCCCGCTCCCAAAACGCCGGCGATCAGACCGAGGGCCACGGGCATCCTGCTGAGTGGGGGATGGCTTCGGTGACGACTCCCGCTGCTGTCGCAATCGCCGCGGTGCGGGGGAATTGCCGCCGGCCGGCACCGGAGAGCTGCTCGGTGAGTTTGGCGGATCAGTTGCATTCGGGCAGGATTTCGACCGGCATCTCGCAGCCGAAATCCTCGTCCTGGCTGGTGCCTGTGACCAGGATCGTGTAGGTGCCTTCCGGCGCCCGCGGCGGAACCGGTATCACCCGGTCCACGCACTGCCAGCCGCTGCCGCCGATCAGTTCCATGGTTCCACTGCCGAACTCCACGCGGCTCCCGTCGGGCAGGAGTGCGACCACCGTAGCAGTCGCGAAACGGATGTCGCGGCAATCATTGCGCAGACAGAGGGTGAGTTGAAACCGCTCGCCCGGAGATACGCAAGGCTGGGAAGAATCGAGCCTGCAGGATACGCAGGGCTCGGCACTCGCGGCTGTTCCAAACAACACGACCGACGCGGCCGCCATGGCGAGGGCAGTGGAGAATCTCTGTGACATTGCAGTCTCCTTCAGCGAAGCCGGCTGGAATCGGTTGGGCGATCGCGGTTTCGATCGGATCTCAGATGGCGCACGTCTGAACCTGGATTTCACTCTCCGGGCCGAGTTGTCTGTTCGCACCGCCCGCGATATGCGATTCAGTATATTCCCGATTCTCCAGTCGACAGGACAAAAATGGACGAGGAGCCTGGAATGATGCCCCCCGGTTCGGCCGCCTGCGCGACATCGATCGACACGATCAGAAGAGTTGATGGCTCATTTCCAGAACATCAATGATACATTCAGAAGCGCTGTCGGCGTCTTGTTGCTCTTCCCCGCAATGCTCTGGTGACGACCGGCGCGAAGCTCGTTGCAGCACATGCGCTTTCTCTATTTCCGCAGAAGGAGCCTCATGAATATCTTGATTTTTGGCCCAAACGGCTCAGGAAAAGGCACCCAGGGAGCCCTGGTGAAGCAGAAGTATGGTCTCGATCACATTGAGTCGGGCGCGATCTTTCGCCAGCACATCGGCGGCGGCACCTCACTTGGAATGAAGGCCAAGGCATATATTGAGCGCGGCGAGCTGGTTCCGGATGAGATCACCATCCCCATGGTCCTGGACGTTCTCGGGCAGGCCGGCGCCAATGGCTGGTTGCTCGATGGGTTTCCCCGCTCCATTGTTCAGGCGGAGAAGCTCTGGGAGGCGCTCCGTGCGGATGGCGTTGGCCTGGATGCGGTGATCGAGATACTTCTGCCGCGGGAAGTTGCCAAGGCTCGGATCATGGGGCGCAGGCTTTGTGTGAACGATCCCAACCACCCGAACAACATCGGGATTCCGGCGATCGCGCCAAACGGGGAACGGTGCCGTGTGTGCGGCGGTTCCCTCACTGCGCGGCCGGACGATCAGGATGAGGAGGCGATCAACAAGCGCCACGACATCTACTATGATGCCGTCAGTGGGACTTTGGCGGCTTGCAGGTTTTTCCAGAAGATGGATGGTGCGGGGTTCCGGTTCATCGAGTTGGACGGTGAGCGCTCCATCGAGGAGATCCAGAGGCAGCTCTTGGCACGACTGGAGGATTGACCTCCGTGCCGTTGGCTGACCAGGCAAGCCCAAGGTATCAGTATCTGGCGGTTCTGCTTGTCTCCGCGGCGGTTCTGCTTTTTCAAATCCTGCTGACCCGTCTCTTCTCGTTGGTCTTTTCCTACCACTACACTTTTCTCGGTGTTTCCGTGGCGCTGTGTGGATTCGGCCTTGGGGGGGCGGCTGTGGGCTGGGCCGCCGATTCAGTCCGCTGGAGCGCCCTGAGCAGCAACCGGCAAGCGGCAATCTGTGCCTTGCTCTTCGCTGTGGGCATCGATGTCACCCTCGGGATGCTCGTGCTCCTCCCCGATCCCGTGAATGCGGTGATACCCGCCCTGCCGGCGGCGCTGGCGTGTGCCGGTGCCGGTGGAATGCTGGCCATAGTCTTTCGCGACGGCACTGGCCGGGTTGCCCCACTCTATGCCACCAGTCTCGCCGGATCAGCACTGGGCTGTGCCCTGGTTTTCCCGCTTTTGGCGTGGCTCGGTGGCCCGCGCGCGCTTCTTCTCACCGCTCTGTTGGCGGCAGCTGCGGCGTTCTTGATTGCCGGGCCGAACTCCCCGCGGCCGCGTTTTGTTACGGTTTCGGCTGTGCTGCTCCCGGCCATTGCGCTGGCTGCTCTCTGGTTGCCGCCGGTGCGAGTCAGTGCGCAGTCGGGCAAGGAATACGCGGAAGCTTGCCGCAACTACACCCCGACGATTGTAGCGTCCCGCTGGAGCGGCTTTGCCCGAACAGATCTTGTCTCCGTTGCGGAGATGCCCGCGGAGATGTACCTGTATACGGACGGGGCGGCGCCCGCGCCGATGCTACAGTGGACCGGCGGACCGGTAGCCGCCGAACGGTTCCGGGATTTCGTTGGCGCGGCAGCTTTTGGTTTGGTTGCCCCGGGGCCGCGGGTGCTGCTCCTGGGATCCGGAGGCGGGCGCGACGTGCTGGTGGCGAAAGCACACAATGCCTCCGCCATCACGGCGGTGGAGGTCAATCCGGACATCGTTGCGCTGGTGCATGAAAACGCCGATTTCTGTGGTCCGGTCTACACGGCTCCAGAGGTCGAGCTACACGAGCGCGAGGCGCGCAGTTTTCTGCGCGGTGAAAAGCGACGCTGGGATCTGATCTATGTTTCGCTGCCTCGTTCGCAGCGCAGTTCCAACCTGGCCGGCTATCAACTGGTCGAAAACTATCTGATGACGGCCGAAGCGGTCGATGACGAGTTTTCTCACTTGAGTCCGGATGGTGCCCTGGCGGTTGTTGCTTATGGCGAAGCCGACATGCTGAAACTGTTTGGAACAGTGGTTGCACATCATGTGGACGCGGGCATGAGCGATGAGGATGCCGTGCGCAGCATCGCGATTCTCCGCCAACCCACTCGCCTGGGTGTGATGCGCTACGCTTTTGTCGCAAGATCGCGTCCGTTTACTGCGCAGGAGGTTCAGCTTGCCAAGCGTGTGCAGGGAGAGCGAGGGGTGGAGATCCAGTGGTTGCCGGGAACCGCTTCGGTCGCAGGCATCCGCACCGGATCGGTGATCGAAAACCTCTGCGGGCAGGCCCCGGCAGTCGGCATCCACACATGGATTCAGCGTCTCTCCGCCATTCAGAAGGTGAATCTTGCGATTCCGACGGATGAGAAGCCGTTTTTCTATAAGTGGAACTTGGGGGTTCCGGCTGGAATCAAGGCAACGGCAATTGGAGCGTTGCCGGGGGTCCTGTTGGTATGCATGCTCGCTTGGCGGCGAGTGGGGCGTCGAGAAGAAATCCCGGTTGCAGAGTTTGCCCCTGTTTTCCTTCTTTTCGGTTGTCTCGGGGCAGGCTATGCGCTGGTGGAGGTGGGGCTGGTCCACAAGACATCGCTCTTTCTCGGAACGCCTGCGTATTCGTTGGCGGTGATTCTCGGGGCACTGTTGTTGGGCGGCAGTGCCGGAGCCGTCACTGCCGCGCGCAGTCCAGGCGGCGCGCGTTCGGCCTGTTTGAGTGTGGCAGTGGGCGCGGTTGCCGGCTACTTCGCTCTCTCTCCGGTACTCGGCATGGCACTGGCATGGCCGCTGCCGCTGCGCTTGTTTCTGACAGCGGTCCTGGTCACTCCTTTCGGGGTTGTATTGGGTCGCCCGTTTCCTTTGGCTCTGCAGGTCTTGAGTGAGAACCGCCGGCACCTGATCCCGTGGGTCTGGGCGGTCAATGGCCTGGCCGCGGTAGTCGGCTCCATTGCGGCGGTTGTCATTGCGATGACTTTCGGATTCAGTACCTCCCTCGCTGCGGCCGCCGCTCTTTACGTCGTCGCGGCTTGGGCGGCGAATCATTGACTCGTTGGCCGCCAGACAGCACAGTGCGGCCTCGGCCGCAGTCAGCGCTGCCAAGCGCGCCACAAACGCCCTGCGAGTGTCGCTTGAATGCGACAAAAAACAATCCTTGCCGGGCTCGCGAATCGGCGATGCCGGATGCGGCAAAACGGCCTCCAAAAGGGAAGAGGAAAAGCCGCGATTCTCATGGTCATCCCTTGAGAATTCCGAACCCCCGTGTTCTAATTGACGCACTGGCTGGATTCGACCCAACGGAAGCCGCGGGTTGGCTTTGACCTTCGACTTAACGCGGGCGCTGGCCGGTAGCATACGCACATGGGGGCGGACGGCACGTCTATGTTGTGCGCCAGCGAACGTTCTGATATCGGGCGGTTTGAGCGCGGGGGGGGCGAGTCCAAACCGGGCCGTCTTCCAATGGAATTGGAGAGTTTGATGCTAGCGAGATCACCGGGCTTGCTTTTGTCTGCGGTGTGCCTTCTGAGCGCTCAGGCTTCAGCGCTGACCGAGCATGCGGGAACGATTGGCTCCAATGAAACCTGGGCGGGCGCTGGCGAAGTGCACTTGATTACGGGTGAAGTAAATGTAGCTTCCGGGGTTACTCTCACCATCCAGCCCGGCGCGATCATCAAGTTCCGTGACCGTTACAGTCTGACCGTTGCCGACGGAGGCATTCTGCTCGCTTCAGGCACTGCGTCGGAACGAATCTACTTCACTTCATACAAGGATGACAGCGTTGGTGGAGATACCAACGGTGACGCAGACGCTTCCTCTCCAGCGGCCGGAGATTGGTGGCGGTTGAACTTCACCAACGGCGAAGGCTGTCGCTTGATCTACAGCGAAATTCGCTATGGCGGTTACTATACTTACTATGGCAATGAACGTGGAGCAGTCTACCTGAATTTCAGTTCATTTGTCGATCCGGCTCCGGTCGTTGAGAATTGTACCATAGAGCATGTAAGCACTTACGGCATCTACATCGAAGGCTCCTCCGCCAGCGAGCCCCAAATCATATCGAATAGCTTCAACGATTGTCCGAACTGGGCGGTATACAATACCTCAACCTCGCTCCTGCCGAATGTCGCGCAGAATCAGTTCACGGTCCCGAAAGGGGTCTATGTGCGCTCCGCCAGTCCGGTGACGGACAACACGTTTGCCGATGCAACCAGCTACGCGATCTATG
>JALXCG010000531.1 GCA_026991065.1 Gemmatimonadota bacterium
CAATGGTGCAGGGGCTGATGGCCGCCTTCTCCGACACGCTGCGGGTCCGGCGCGATGCCGACATCGCCAAACTCGCCAAACTCTACAACTCCATGAAGCCATCGGACGCCGCCCGCGTACTCAACGGCCTTGATTCTCATCTCGCGGCGGAAGTTTTGGCACGCCTGAAACCCAGGCAAAGTGCGCGCATCCTGGCGGCACTCGACTCTCCGCGGGCAGTGGAACTCTCCAACCTACTCTCCGGTGCACCGCTGCCAACAGATCCAGTCGGCAAGGAGGTCAGCGATGGCCGTTGATTGGATCTCCCCCCAAGAGCCAGGCAAGCGCACTCGGCAATCGGTGAGTTCCGTTGTGACAGAGCCAACGGATGATGCCGCGCCGCCCTTTGGCGCCATCATGATCGCCATGCTGCATCGCGACGAAGCCCCCCGCGCGCAAAGTGGCACCCCAATGGTCACGGAGAGTGAAACGGACCGGCCAGCAGCGGTGCCCTCGGCCTCTGCGGAACGTACTGAAGCAATGGCGACAGTCAGCGCCGGCGGCTCCCAAGGTGCGACAGCGGAACCCGGTGTTCAGGCATCGATCGTGAAACATGCACCCGTGACGAGCGGTTCCCAAGCGTCAAGAGAGCTGGAAAGCGGGTCGGAGGCTACGCCCGACATCGGTTCTGCAGGTGCCAAGGCTGCCGGTCACGCCCCGAATCCGTCCATGCGCTCAACCATACCGGATCTGTCCAGCGGGCCTCCGCCGACAGAAAAAACAACCGCTGCTGCACCGATTCCCCCTTCCCCATCTCTCGGGCGCACCCAGGCCGCTGCAACCGCAAGCGTCACTTCACCTCCGTCAGCAGTGCCAGCCACCGAGGCCCTCTTGGCCTCCACTCTGGCCTCGGTTACCGAGACTCCTTCAAGCTTTGAAGTCACACGGCTTCTTGGCATGAACCCCGGCGCGCCAGTGTCCGGCCCGGAACCCGCTGATTCCGGACCGGTTCCGCCCGTGCCGCCCCACCCCGCGGCCGCGGCCACACCCGCCAACCCGATCTCCTTGAACACTTCGCCCGCTCCCCATGCCCCAGCCGCGACTCCAAGAGCGACCGAACCGTCGATGGTCACACCCACCGCTCTTGCTGCCCCGGCAGTGACCACCCCACCGGCGACGCCTGAGGTCGTTCCGCCTGACTCAGAGTTCGCATCCAGGGCAGTCGATTCCCAACCGGCGGACGTCTCGCCAGCAGCATCGGCCGCCGCCACGCCAACAGCACCGGACGATGCTTCGCCCAGCGCCGACCGTTCGGCTGAAGAAGGTGCGCCTGACACAACTTCCGCCAACCTTGTCCCGCCGCTCCAAGAGAACGATGGTGCCGCGCTACCGCGGCAGCAGACCGCCCATCATCAAACCACCCCCACACTCTTCGGTGCTACCTCCCACACCGCTCCATCCCGACCGCCAAACGGCGCAGTCCCAATGATCGAACTGCTCACAGAGTTGACGCGGCGCGCCAACCTGCGAGTCCTATCCCAGGGACGGCAGGTTCGCCTGCAACTTGAGCCGCATGATCTCGGCCGCCTGCGGATGGCGCTGGAGAACGACGCCGACGGGCGCATCGTGGCCCATGTCCAGGTAGAAACCGAAGCGGCCCGCGTGGCGGTCGAATCCCGTCTTGGTGCGCTGGGAGCCGCGCTCAGTGCCAACGGGTTTTCCCTGGCTGACCTACAAGTATCGGTCGGGCAGCGGGAATCCGATCCAGCGTCCGATTTCACCCCCGAAACGTCGAATACCGACAGCGAAACCGAGGAGCGCGCGCCCCTCCTGACCGACCGCCCTCCGACGACAGTCGCCCGGGGACGGTTGGACATCGTTGTCTAGTTTCAGTTCAGGAGACTCTCTATGGAAGTCAATGCGACCTCGCCGCCGACCGGCGGTACTCTGCTGCCTCAAACCGGCGCCCCCGACATGGGTGAAGATGAGTTCTTGCAACTCCTGGTCGCCCAGCTCAAACACCAAGACCCACTCTCGCCCATGGACAACACCGACTTTGTTGCCCAGTTGGCACAGTTCTCGTCGCTTGAACAGGTCACGCTGGTCAACGAGAACCTCCAAGCCCAAGAGGATCTACTCCAAGGCAATACCAATGCCATGACGGCGAACTTCATCGGCAAAGAAGTACTCGCGGTTGGCGACACGATCGATGTCAACAGCCCGGGCTCTCCCCAATCGCTTGATTTCGAGATCGAGGCAGATGCCGATGTGCTGATCACCATCAGCAACAGCGCCGGTGCAGTCGTCCGCACCCTGCAAGCAGAAGGTCTCAGCAGCGGCCGCAATGCGCTTGAATGGGATGGACTGGATGCGCAGGGCAACCCCGTGGCCCCCGGGACCTACAGCTTCAGCGCCGCGGCGACTGACGCCGAGGGCCTGCCGGTGGGTGCCCAAACCTACACCAGCGGAGTTGTCACCGGCGTTCGCTACGGCGGCGGCGGCAGCGTGCTCTTGCTCGATGACCAGGTCGTGTTGCTTGCCAACGTTCTGGAGATTACCGACCCGGCGTCCGACTCATCCGATCCGTTCGCCTTCGACCAAGAGAGCGATGAGGAGATATAGGCCATGGACCCAATCACCCTGGCGCGGATCAGCGGCGTAGGTACTGCGCCCTCGGTCTCACCGTCCCGGCACCCGAGCCCACCTCCCGGGCAAGTTCCCGGCGACTTCCAGGATGCACTGCAAGCGCAACTCGAACGACCCGTGCGTTTTTCCGCGCACGCTTCGGCTCGCCTGCGAAGCCGCGGAATTCACCTGACACCCGCCGATCGCAGCGCTCTGAGCGCCGGCGTCGACGCCGCGGCAGCCAAGGGCGCGCGCGACGCGGTGCTGCTCCAGGCAGACCGCGCTTTCGTCGTCAATGTCCCAAACCGAGTGGTCATCACCGCTCACACCAACGCGGAAGCGCGCGCCAGAGTCTACTCCGGCATCGACGCCGCAGTGGTTCTCTAGGAGCCTGTCACACTCACTCCCAAGCAAAACAACTTCCCGGGCTGGACTCCGAACGCATTCGGAGAGGCCCACCGCCCCGCCGACCGACTGACGCGGGGAGCAACAAGCGACACTTTCCATTGACAATTCTCGGCGACCGAGTCGAGGCGAGAGAACCTGCTTGCGATCGACCGCGCGCGGTACCATCTCTTCCCGCCACTCGTTTCCGCCGGAGGGCCTTGATCATGATGCGTTCTCTCTATAGTGGAGTCTCCGGTCTGCGCAATCACCAGACGCGAATGGATGTTATTGGCAACAACATCGCCAACATCAACACCTTTGGGTTCAAGTCCGGGCGCGTGGCCTTCAGCGATATCATGTCGCAGACCTTGCGCAACGGGACCTCTCCCAGAGGTGTCCGTGGCGGTGTGAACCCGATTCAGGTGGGGCTGGGCGTCGGTGTCGCATCAGTCGGTGAACGGTTTCTGCAGGGCTCAATCATGTCGACCGGAATGACCACCGATCTGGCGATTCAGGGCGACGCTTTCTTCGTGGTCTCTGACGGCACCGCCGACTACTACACCCGCACCAACATGTTCCAGTTCGACGGTTCCGGCGCTTTGGTCGACCCGGCCACAGGCTTGGTTCTGCAGGGAACCATGGCCGACGACAATGGCGACCTCATCGCCCCGGGAAGCTTGGGCGACATCTCTCTGCCCTTTGGTCAGGAATACCCCGCCAAGGCAACCTCGGAAGTGACCTGGAACGGTAATCTGGACGCTTCGATTGCGCCACTGGAGTCGATTCTGCAATCGTCACGGGTGCTTGCGATTCCCGAAGATACCGACAATCTGTTTGACATGTACAATGGGAGCGGAATTGCTCTCGACATCATGGAAGGGGATCAAGTCTATTTCCGCTCCCTGGCCAGTGATGGCACGACAATCGACCAACTCTACAATGGCGCCCACACCTCTCTTGGACTCCAGTATGGTGATTCACTGGTCATCTCCGGCCTGCTGGACGACATCGAATCTACCCAGCTCGACCCAGCCAACTTCCTTTCCAACGAGATCACCTTCAGCATCGACGTGACCGACCAGCAGGCGGGTACCGGTCCCGACTCCTCCACCGTCACCATTCCGCCCCTGAGCGGCAAAACCGTTACCGAAGCGGTGGACGCCATCGTCCAGGCCATCAAAGAGTCCGGCGCAGCCGTCAAAGTGGTCGACGAGGGCAGCACCTATCGCATCGAACCGCTCAACCAGACAACCAAACTGGAGATCATCGCACCACCGACCGAGATCGACACGATCGGTCTCGACCCGGCGGGAGAAGTCACCAATCCGCAGTTCACCGAGGTGAACTTCGGCACGGGTCAAGGCGAAATCGAGACTCTTGGCGACCTGGTCGCCGTAATCCAGGCGGACCTCAACACAACCGCGGGCTTTGCCGGCAATGAGATCAGCGTCATTCAGGAGGATGACGGCTCACTGCGCATTCAGAATGACCACGCAACCGACGATATCCACGTCGAAATCCGTACCTCCAGCGATAACGCCACCTTTGCCAACGCGATCCGGGAACTCCAGGGAGAAGTCGATGCAGGGGACCGAACCAGCCGTTCCGATCGATTCACTTTTCAGAGCAGTTTCATCGCGGGAGATGACTTCAGCGACCTCAATGACCTCGCCGGACGCATCGAGCGCGCCATGCAGGAAGTGAGTGCTACAGCCGCGGTAACCGTGACGAGCAATGGTAAGCTGGACTACGGTAATGTCAGTGGAGCCGGCTCCTACACGATCCAGGACATGGAGATCACCATCGAGCCCACCGGCCGCAGCGTGTTTGAGCGTGCCCTGGGACTGGACAACGAAGATCTCGAAGTCAACGGCTCGCTCCTTTCCGACCGTTTCCTGCGAACCGCGATCGGTGATGACGATCTGACCGACCTCTACTCGACCAGTGGCGAATACCTCGATTTGAACACGGGCGACACGATCGACATCAGTGCTACCGTCGGCGGCGTCGAACTGACTCCGGTTTCAGTTCGTGTCGGCACCGAAGTCACGACCTACGATGATCTCGCCAAGACCATTGAAACCACGCTCAACATCTCTAGTGGTGATGGGGTAACCATTCAGAGCGATGGCTCACTCTATATCGACGGTGACCCCGGGGAAGAGGACTCCCTGGACTCACTGGCGATTACCGAAGCGGGCAATGCCGTGCTCGGCGACGCACTTGCATTCAACACTCTGCAAGAAGCTGAAAACGCTGTCGCGGTGAGTTCGGTGATCGCCTATGACACACTCGGTAATGCACATACGGTGGTCCTTACTTTCAACAAGAGCGAAATCGCCAACTA
>JALXCG010000532.1 GCA_026991065.1 Gemmatimonadota bacterium
CACTGGCGGTGCCGGAAGCACCTGCCGGGGTTGATACTGACGGCAGTGAGCGGCGGGTGGACGAGTTGCTCGATGGCAACCCCTGGGTGCGTGATCCTTTTTGCGCTCCTGGAAGTTCCGAAGTCAGGGCGATTGTGAAAGTGAAAAACCGGGCATGGGCGATTGTTCAGTTGCCGGATTTCGCCGAGAGGATTGTCGCTGTGGGGGATACATTGGATGAAGGCGTGATTGAAACGATCGACCTCCAGGGCTTGACGGTCGTGAAAGAGAGTGTCGGGCGGGTCCGGAAACCTCTGCCGGAGTCTTTGCGATGAGCGGCTGGCGCAAGATTCTGCTCGCGGTGGTTTGCACCGGGCTGCTTGCGGGTGCAGCGGCGGCGGAGAACCACCTCAACCACCTAGCGGTCAGCGCGGTCGACTCAACCATCGAGGTTGAACTGACCGGCAGTGATTCGACCGCGGTGCGCTATTTCGCCCTAACAGAAGGGGAGCCACGGTTGGTTCTTGACTTCTACGATACGGTTCACGCGTTGGATGGCTGGAATCACCCGCAGCACGGCATGTACCCTCTGACGGCGATTCGATCCAGCCAATTCAAGCCCCGGCCCGGTCCCCGTACGCGGGTCGTTCTCGACTTGGCAGAGGTCTGTCGCTACGAGGTTGTGCGCAATGGTCAGAGGACGTTGGTGCGCTTGTGGGATCGCACGACCCGTGGGGCAACTGAAGGGGAGATGCAAGGTGACGTCGCCATGGGCACAAGTGGGGACTCGATCACCATCTCCACGGCACTTCCCGCTCCGGCACCGAGCCCTGGCGGCGGCGAGGAGCCCCGGGCCATGCCGATCGCGGTTTCTCCTCCGACACCCGTCCCGTTGGGTGGCTCGCCGTTCCAGGCACGCCTGAGGGGCGTTCATGTTTCTGCGCTTGAGCAACTGCTGCGTAGATCCGGGCTGGAAGCCGATTTGGGAACGGAAGGGGCAGGTGATTCTACGCGTACACTGGTTGGCGATGTCAGCGCGGATGACCCGAGAAGCTTTCTGCAGCGCTTGCGTGCCTTGATGAAGAGCCCTGTATGAGGATCGTAAGCGGGGCTTTTCGCGGACGACGATTGTTTGTGCCGGAGGGGATACGCCCGACAACGGGGCGTTTGCGCGAAGCACTTTTTTCGATGCTCGACGTGCAGGGAACCTGTTTTCTGGAACTCTTTGCCGGAAGTGGCGCGGTCGCCCTGGAGGCGCTGTCGCGCGGCGCGGCCCAGGTTCACCTGGTTGAACGGAACAGCGGATGTGCGCGGACAATTCGGCGCAACCTCAAGGAGTTTGGGGTGGTGAATCGGGCACATCTGTATGTCGGATCCGTGCAGAGCCTTGTGGCAACTCTTCCGCGTGACTGTGATCTGGTTTTCGCGGATCCTCCTTATGGTGATCCGGTTCTGCGCTCGCTGCACGGAATGGCTGGGGCCTTGCTGAAGGAAGGCGGCAGCCTGATCCTCGAGTTCGCTTCGCGAGAGTTACCTCCGGAACTACCGGCCGGCTGGGAACGTTTGACCTCGCGTCGCTATGGGGCTTCCGCTATTGTCGTGGATCGGCTCGAGTCCTAACCCGAGGGAGACGTCGATGTCTGTCCATGAACTAGATCACCCACTCTTTGCCGATCGCCTGGCAGTTCTTCGATCAAGCGCTACAACACAGGCTGAATTTCGGTCTGCGGTCGACCAGATCAGTGGGTTCCTGGCTTACGAAGTTGCCGCGACCTTGCCGGGCAGAATTGAAAAAGTGCAGACGCCGCTGGCCGCTACTGAATGCCGCGTGATCGCTCGTGAGGCCGTGGTTCTCGCTCCGATACTCCGAGCCGGGCTTGGCCTTATTCCAGGTGTTCAGCGAGTATTTCCGGGCGCGCCGGTTCTGCATTTGGGTATCTACCGAGACGAACAGAGCCTGCGCCCCATTTTTTACTACCGTCCAACGGTGATGGATCTGACGAACAAGACCGTTCTTGTTTTGGACCCGATGTTGGCGACCGGTGGCACATTGGCGGCGGCGATTGATTTGCTCCTCGAAGCAGGGGCAGAGCATCTGGCGGTTCTTTGTCTGATCGCTTCTCGCTCGGGCTTGGATACGCTCGCGAAGCGCTTTCCGGAGGTTGATTTTTTCGCCGGTGCTGTCGACCCTGTTCTGGATGACAATGGCTATATCGTTCCCGGCCTTGGTGATGCGGGGGATCGGATGTTTGGTACCGAGGTGATTTAGGCTGTGCCGCAGCATCGCCCTTGTCTGTCGAGCCGCCGAACCGGGCGCGTGCCACGCCGCAACTGCACGGAGTGGGACAGGTCGGCACAAGACCCCCCATCTCCCTGGGAAACAATGTGAAGCGGATATTGTTCGGTATTGTTTTCAGTCTGGTCGCGCTTTTCCTCGCGGCGAGGAACGTTCAACTCGATGATCTGGCGGCGCTTGGTGATCGTTCGATTCCCTGGGGGCACGCCCTGAGTGGCGGTGTGGTTCTCTTCGTCGCTGTCATTCTCCGCGGTTGGCGGCTGAAACTTCTTCTCCCCGAGGGGGATTCCGTACCGGTGCGAACGCTCTCCGGGGCGACCGCGATCCTGTTTCTGGTCAACAATCTTTTTCCCGGGCGTGCGGGCGAAGTTGTGCGCGTAGTGGTCATCAAGAAGCAGTGCGCATCCCCGCTGCCGACGCTGCTCACGGCGATCGTGGTTGAGCGTTGTCTGGATGCAATCTCCTTGGTCCTGCTCTTGATGGCCGCCATTTGGGCGGTCGATGTTTCCCCGCAACTGAGCCTGTGGGCAATGCGTTTGGGCGGGATTGTCGGGGCGGCCGTCGTCGCCTTGGTCATTTTGGAGATGGTCCATCGCCGAGACGCGGCGCGCGTGGATCGTTGGGTTCGGCACTGCACCCCCCAGCGTTTCGGTGAAAGGATTGCCACGCTCCTGGAGCAGGTGTTGAGTGGATTGAACCTGACCGCGTCGCCGTTGCGTCTGGCGGCAATTGTGAGTTTGAGTCTGGGGGTCTGGATTGTGACATCCGCCTCCTTTTACTGGGTGCTGGCCGGCTATGCACCCGAAGATCTACCTCACACGCTTTGGGCGGGGCCAATCGTCGCGGGAGCGGTGGCCCTGGCTTCGTCCATACCAGGCGCACCGGGGTATCTTGGTGTGTTTCAACTCAGCGTGAAGGAGAGTCTGGAAGCGCTGGGAGGACAGCAACTCGCGGCACTTCATTATGCTCTCCTCTTGTGGGCTGTGAATTGGCTGTCCAACAATCTGCTTGGTCTGTACTATGGCGTGCGCTTGGGCGTAGGCTGGGGCGATCTGAAGAGCGCGGCTCACTCAAGAGACGCTGAAGTCGCGACGCAAGCGGAGAGCTTATCGTGAACAAGATTGGTGTTTATGCAGGTACTTTCGATCCTGCCACGCTCGGGCATATCGACATCATTGAACGGGGAGCGCGCCTTTTTGATCGACTGGTCGTTGCAGTCTCGCGCCGCGAAGGGAAATCCCCTCTTTTCTCACTGGAGGAGAGAGTGGGGTTCCTGAATGATGCATTTGACGATCGCGATGATATCGAGGTTCAAAGTTTTTCGGGGCTGCTGGTCGAATTCGCCGACAAGATCGGTGCCCGAACACTGATTCGGGGACTGCGCGGTGGCAGCGATTTCGATGACGAATTGCAGATGGCGGTGATGAACCAAGAGATGGCACCCCACATTGATACTGTGCTATTGATGACCCGTCCGTGCTGGATGGGCGTCTCTTCCACCTTAATTCGTGAAATTGCACTCAGCGGAGGCGATGTCTCTCCATATGTAAGTGCCTCTGTAGAACGCGCTTTGAAGCGTTGTTGTGAAAGTCGGAAAGGTTAGAGCGATGGGACTTCGGGCTGAGATCATGCGCAAGGCCGCCGGCGTTGACGGTCACATAGTGCTTGCTGAGGGAGCTGATCCACGGGTAGCCGCAGCGGCCTGCGAGTTGGCTCGGCGCGACATTGCCCAGGTCACGCTTCTGGGGCGGGAAGCGGAGGTTCGGGCTGCAATTGCGGCGGCTGAAACGGAACTTCCGGAGCGGGGCGTGGAACTCGTTGATGTGGAACTCTCACCGCGCCGGGAAGCCTACGCGGAGGCTTACGCTGAGAGATTGGCGCGCAAGGGGGGCACCCTCGAAGATGCCAGACAGGCTCTCCTGAACCCACTGTTTTTTGCTGCTCAGCAGGTTGCCAGCGGGGATGCCGATGGCGCGGTGATGGGGGCGGCAAATACGACTGCGGATGTGCTGCGCGCGGCCATTCGGGTAGTCGGAACCGCACCCGGGACTTCCATCGTATCGTCCAGTTTTGTGATGATCCTCCCCGATCTCGGCGCGGGCGAGCGAGTCCTGATTTTTGCGGATTGCGCGGTGATGCCCGACCCGACCGCGGCCCAATTGGCGGAGATTGGTTGGGGTGCCGTTCAGACTTGGAGATCACTGCTCGCTGAGGGACCGCGGGTTGCGTTCCTGTCTTTTTCGACGAAAGGCAGTGCGGAGCACCCATTGGTTGACAAGGTGAGAGAAGCAACTACCCTTTTCCAGAATGCACACCCGGAGGTTCCGGCGGACGGCGAGTTGCAACTGGATGCGGCTCTCGTTCCAACAGTGGGGCTGAAGAAGGCTCCGGGAAGTCGCGTGGCCGGGGATGCAAATATTCTTGTCTTTCCCGATCTTAATTCTGGCAACATCGGTTACAAATTGACCCAGCGCCTTGCCAACGCGACCGCTTTGGGCCCTTTGATGCAGGGGTTGCGGCGTCCGGTGCAAGATCTGAGCCGTGGATGCTCAGCGTCGGATATTGTCGAAACCGCCGCCATCACAGTGCTATTGAGCCACGGGGGATGACGCGAAGCGCAGCCAGGCGGGCTGTGCAGGGGCTGATGCCCACGATGATCGATGATGTCGGCGGTCTGGTTCGATCCTTGCTTCTTAGTGAACCGAGTACGGCGGGCGACCAGCGACCGCGCGTGATTCCTCAAGAGAGACCGGATGAATGGCCAAGAGATCGCCGGCGACGTCACGCGTGCAACCGGCGAGGCGGAAAACCTGCCATAGGATCGATTAGAAAAGGTCGGCGGTTTGATGCCGAATCAAAGGCGGGTCTCTGCTGGGGACCTGCAGTGGCTCGCTGCATCTCCCATGTCCGGGCGTCAGGTGGCCAGGGACGAGTAGAGAGAAAATGCGATTCGTAGACCAAGCCGAGATTCATGTGAGTGCTGGCCACGGAGGTCGGGGAGCAGTAGCGTTCAGGCGGGAGAA
>JALXCG010000533.1 GCA_026991065.1 Gemmatimonadota bacterium
TGCCTGCTCGCTCCAGTGCAGCGGCGGAGGGTCGCGGCGCTCGATCCAGGCCCGCGGGTCGTCGCCGGCGTCGAAGCCGAAACTGCCCACAATCCGCCCCGACAAATCACAAAGCACGGCACGCAGAATCGAGAGTTCGGTCGCCTCCCGAATGCTCTCGAGTGCGATCGGCACCGCGGAGTGTTCCAGCGCGGCGAGCAGCGCCGGCTGGCGCAGCGCGAGACGCAGCAGTTCGACATCGGAGCGGGAGCGTTCCTCCAGGCGGAGCGCTTCCTGCGCCGCGGCCTGAGCCAGCGCGCTTCCCGCGGAGGAGCGGAGCGCAGTGCGCGAGGTGGCATAGGTCGCCCAGAGCCCCAGGGCAAGCGGCAGGATTCCGGCAATGGCGAAGTAGGTCAGAAGCTTGCGGCGTAGCCCTCGGGATTTGCGGCGGTTTGGATTCATGCCCCCGTTACTTCCCCTCTGGTTCACCGGCGGGTGCCGGGAGGTGGCACTCGGCCGGCGCGGAACCGAGCCGAGCCAGCTCCCCTGCGGCGGGTTCGCGGGCGGCGATGAGAATCGTAACGTCGTCGGTCCGTCCCGGATAGCTGCTGAGAGCCACAAGCAACTCCTCTCTCAGCGCGGCCGGGTCTCCGGGGCTCCTGCGCGCGGCGCGGGCGGCGGCTTGCTGCAGCGACCCATCGGCCATCTCCACACCGCGCGCGTCGGTCGCTTCGGTCAGGCCGTCGGTGAAGAGCAGCAAGCACTCATCCGGCTGCAGGGTAAAATGACCGACACGCACCACTGGATCACGGACCAGCGCCAGGCCGAGCGCAACGCCTTCGGCGTCCACTTCACGAACGCCGCGGGGAGCGGCAATCAGCGGGCTCGGGTGGCCCGCGCGAATCACCTGTCCGCGCCCCGAGCGGGGGTCGATCTCCACGTATGCCACGGTGATGAAGGTCCCGGCGCGGAGCGTGCGGCGGAGTGCCCGATGCAGTGCGCCGACGACCTCGCCCGGGGTCCGCTCGCCGTCGGCGTAGGCGATCACCAGCCCTTTCAGCTCCGCCATGTAGAGCGCCGCGCTGACCCCTTTGCCGGCAACATCGGCGACCAGCAAGGCAACCCGCCCGCCCGGGAGTTCGAAATAGTCATAAAGATCGCCACCGACATTGCGCGCGGGACGCGAGAAGGCGGCGATGGCGAGACCGGCAACCCGGCCGTCGGCGGCCGGCAGGAGCCCCTCCTGAATCGTGGTGCAAGCAGCGATCTCACCCCCGACCCGTTCCGCTTCGGCACGCTCTTTCAGGAGCAGGTCGAGATCCTCGACCATCTCGTTGAAGGAGCGGCTGAGATCGCCCAGTTGGTCCTGAGCGCGCACCGGTACGCGCACCGAGAAGTCTCCACCGGCAACGCGCCGCGCCGCGGCTTCCAGCCGATCGGTATCGCGACCGACGCGATCGCCGACCCACATGACGATGCCCAGCAGGAGAACTTCGGCCAGAAGAAAGGCTCCCCCGAGAATCCAGAGGATCAGCGCCAGCGGAATCCCCTGCTCACTGCCCAGGCGCGCGGCAAAAGCAACAAATGTGTCTTCCACGAGAAGAAAGACGCCATCCGGCGCGGCCGGGAAAAAACTGTGCAATCCGCCGGCGCTGACAACGGGGAGCTGCCGCCAGCGCACCACGGCCTCGGCACGGACCTGATCACCGTGCATCCAGCGCAGGATCAGATCGTCGCCATGGAGAGCGAGGTAGAGACCGGGCGAGGCGGCGCCAGAGGTTGCCGGGTGGACCGTAAGCAGCGAGACCCGGCGCCCGGTGACACGCTCGACCCAGGGCAGGAGATCCGACTCCAGGGGGACCGTTGTCACCAGTGTCGAACCGTCGGGATAGGGTAGATAGAGATCCAGGGCGGCCGCGGACCCCGGCCCGGCCGGAACAAAAGCCACCCGGCCCGCGGCCGCCGCCACGGGCCCCTCCAGCCACCGGGTGGCATAGGGAAAAGCGGCACCGGGCGCGCTGCGCGACTCCGGGACAGCGATTCGAGCCCATGCCGCAATGCTCTCGATCCGCTCGACGGCGGCGCGCCGAACCGCGACCATCTGCGCCCCGGCCAGAAGGAAATAGAGCGCCACAACAAAAAGAAAGGAGATCAGGATCGGCGGCAGCAACCCCACCAATCCGTAGCTGAAGAGAAGGCGAAAGCGCACCCGGCGGGCGCGACGGCGCAGGCGCTGCGCGGCCAGTAGCAGCAGTTGAAAAATAAGCAGCGGATAGAGAAACGCCCTCCAACCGGAGATCCCGGGGATGCCTGCGAAGTGCACCAGAAGGAGCAGCAGGAGGGTGGCCCCGAGAGCGACCAAGTTCCAGTGGCGGAGCCGGAATGCTGGGAGAGAGGGCATGGGTCTCCAAGAGATGTGGAGAACGGCACCGGTGGCTGATCGCGGAGTGGATGCCACGCCGCGCAGCCGAATCTGCACGCAACCATAGCGCCTTCGATCCCGGTAGAGAACCGGGCGCGCGCAGTGAGATGAAAGCAGCGGGGCCTATTGACGCGTCGTGGGGCCTGAGCTACCGTCGCTCCAATGTAATGTTTCTCAGTCGTATTCTCGCTGCAAGAGCAGAATCCGCTCAACAAACCGGGTTGCGAAACCCCAGCGCCGAACGCGGTCGCCCCAGCGGGCGAATCCATCGCAGAGAGTGAGGAGAGATGAAGCTCAAAGAGCGCCGCCGGGACGGCGTGGTCATTCTCGAAGCCAAAGGTCGTGTCCTCGGTGGAGCAGACGCGGAACTCATGGAGAAGACCGTCAAGGACCTGATCGCAACGGGTGCGCGTCGTGTGTTGCTCGACCTGTCAGAGGTCAGCCTGATGAACTCCAGTGGACTCGGCAGTGTGATCTCCTGCCATTCGATTTTGAAGGAGGCGGGCGGGGATCTTAAGCTCCTGCGGGTCTCCAACAAGATCGAGTCGCTGCTCATCATCACCAAGCTGATCACGGTCTTCGACACTTACAACGACGAAGAGGAGGCGATCGCCGCCTTTGCCCGGGAAGCCGAGAGCGATGCCTGAGTCCGGGCTGGCGGTCGAGTCCACCGAGCGCGACGGCGTGACGGTGGTGAAGGTTCAGGGCTTTCTCGATGCCCACACCGCCCCCAGCCTGGACCGTGAATTGCGCCGGGCGCTGGCCGCGGGGGCTGCTCGGGTCGTGGTCGATCTCGAGGAACTCACCTATATCTCCAGCGCGGGACTGGGTGTCTTTCTGAGCTATGTCGAGCCGTTGCGCGATCGCGGCGGGGATCTGCGCCTGTGTTCCCTCCTGCCGAAAGTTCAGCGGGTGTTCGACATTGTTGGCTTTTCAAGCGTTTTTCAGATCTCCGGGAGTGTTGAAGACGCCATCCAGACCTTTGCCGGGGCGGAGCGGGGGTCGTGAGCAGGCCGGTCTCGGAGTTTATTTTCAAGATTCCGGGCCATACCGCCAATCTTGAATTGGTTCGAGACTTTGTAAAACGGGTCGCCCAAAGTTGTGGTTTTTCCGGCCGCGATGTGGACGACATCGCCCTGGCGGTTGACGAGGCCTGCGCCAACGTTCTCGCTCACGGTGCCGCGCGGAAAGCAAGGCAGATCGACGTGCGGGTGCAAAACCGCGATGATCGCCTGGCGATTGTCGTCCTCAACCGCGGCGCGGGCATCCCGGCGGAACGCCTGGAGTCGGACGGTATTCAGGAGCGCGTTCAGCAACACCTACCGGGTGGGCTGGGGCTCTATCTCATCCGCCGGCTCATGGATGAAGTCCGGTTGGAGCAGCGCTCTCCACGAACGCAGGCTCTGACCATGGTCAAGTACCACCACGATCCGTCCACCCGTTCGTAGCTGCACGTGGATCCCATTCTGGCTGGCGGCGCATGACTCAAACCCCGCACTCGGCTCGACACGCCTATCTTCTGGAGTGCCTGCATGAAGCCGCGTCGATGTTGCGGCGAGACCGCTCCGAGGCGGAGTTGGCGCGCAGTCTTGTGCTCAGCGCCATGGGGACCGCGGGCGCAACGCGCGGTGCTTTGTTGCTGAAGCGCGATGAGACAGTGGAGGTCGTCGCCGCATCCGGCAAGACCTGGCCCGAAGGCGAGCTGGCCGCCAAGACGTTGCGTCCGGAGGAGATTCCGGAGCACATCATCGAGATCGGCGATCTGCCGCCCTGCGCACTGCGTACTTTGCTCACCGACGGTGGCTTGACCAGTGCGTTTCCGCTGCAGGCAGGGGACAAGTGCCTGGGCATTCTGGCGCTGGCCCTGCCCCTGAGCGGGCACGCGCTTGACGCCGATGCCCGCAGGTTCCTCCGCTCACTCTCGATCTTCTACGCAATATCGATTCACGACGCCCAGGAGCGGCAGAACCTGGAGTCGACCAACCGCGTTCTGGATCGGCGCAATCGCGCGCTGGAAAGCCTCTTCGAGGTTGGCCAGCGATTCTCTTCCACGCTCGATGAGGCGGAGATCCTCGACCTGCTGGCCTTCTCCCTGATGGGCAACCTGGCGCTCACACGCGTTTCGGTCCTGTTCCCGGACGCCGGCAACTGGCGCGCGGTGGCGGAGAAGGGGCGCCCCATCCCGGGCGATTTCCTGCGCGACATTCCGCCCCCCGGGGAGTGGTGCAAGAGCACAATCCCACCGCCCGAAATCGCGGCGAGTCTGGAATCCGCGGACCTGGGCGCGTTGATCCCCGCCACCGCCCCATCCGGCCTCTGCGCCCTGATCGCGGTCGGCAAACCGATCGCCGGCAGGGTTCTGGATCGGGAAGACCACCGCCTGATCGCTACCTTCGCTTCGGTGGCGATGGGCGCGGTCGAGAGCGCGCGCCTGTTTCAGGACACCCTGGCGCGGCAACGCCTGGAGCGCGAGCTGGCGATCGCCCGCGCCATCCAGGAGGGACTCTGCCCCCAGCGTCTGCCGCAGATTCCAGGCCTGGAGGTAGCGGCCACGACCCGCCCCTCAAAAGAGGTGGGCGGCGACCTCTTTGAAGCGGTGCGTCTCGACGACGGTTCCGCTCTCTTCGCCGTCGCCGACGTCACTGGCAAGAGCGTCTCCGCGGCTCTGTTGGCGGCTTCCATCCAGGCCGCGATCCGGACCCTTTGCCGCACGGGGGTCTCTCTGCAGGAATTGGTCAAGCGGGTCAATGAGTTGGTCTGCGAACAGACCGACGCCGGGCGCTTCGCCACCTGTTTCTTCGCTCACTACGATCCCGCGCGGCGCCTCCTTACAACCTGCTCCGCGGGCCACGATCCACCCCTGCTCGGCGTTCCCGGCGCGGCGCCGCGCGGGAT
>JALXCG010000534.1 GCA_026991065.1 Gemmatimonadota bacterium
GGGTCTCCTTCGAGGTCAACGAGGGGGAGATCGTCGGGCTGGTGGGGGCCAACGGAGCGGGCAAGACGACGATCGTCAAGATGCTCGCCGGGATCATCCACCCGAGTGCCGGGGAGGCGCGTGTTCTCGGCTTTGACCCGTGGCGGCGCCACAACGACTTTCGCCGCCGGATCGCGCTGATCATGGGGCAGAAGGCGCAGCTCTGGTGGGACTTGCCGGCGGCGGACTGCTTCTTGGTGCTGCAGGAGATCTATCGCATTCCGCGCGCGCGCTACGAGGCAACCCTGCAACGGTTGACCACGGTGCTGGATGTGAAGGATCAGCTCAACATCCAGATCCGGCGGCTTTCGCTGGGCGAGCGGATGAAGATGGAGTTGATCGCGGCGCTGCTGCACGACCCGCGGGTGGTCTACCTGGATGAGCCGACCATCGGCCTGGATCTGACGGCGCAGCGGGCAATCCGCGACTTCATTCTGGAGTATCGAGCGGAGCACGCTCCGGCAATGCTGCTCACCAGCCACTACATGGAGGATATCGAGCGGCTCTGCAAGCGGATCCTGATCCTCCGCGAGGGGGAGATCGTCTACGACGGCCGCCTCGACCGGGTGGTCGAGAAGTTCGCCGCACACAAGGTTCTGACTGTGCGCCTGGATGATGCGGCCGGTGTCGTCGAGGTAGCGCCGACGCCTGAACTGGAGCGCACGGGGGCCATTGAAGTGTGCAATCCGAGCATGATCAAGCTGCGGGTGGCGCGGCGCAATGTGGCGAGCGCGGCGGCGTTTCTGCTGGAGCACTACCCGGTGGCGGATCTGACGGTGGAGGAGCCGGAGATCGGTACCATCATCGAGAAAATCATGGCGCGGCGGCAGAGAGAATCCGACGCATGAGCCCTCATCTCTTCTTTCAGATTTTCAGCCTCCAGGCCCGCCGCATCTTCAGCTACCGGGCGGAGTTCTGGGTGAATACGGCGGCCGGCTTCGGGATCCAGTTCCTGGCGATCTACTGCCTCTGGGATGCGATGTTCCGGGAATCGGGGCAGGCCGAAATCGGTGGTTATACCTTCGATGGGATGCTGCTCTACTACGTGGCGGCGATCCTGCTGGGCAAGCTGGTGCGCGGGCGGGAGCGCGAATCGGACCTGGCCAACGAGATCTATGAAGGGGGTTACACCCGCTACATCATCTATCCGGTGCGCTTTTTCGCCTACAAGTATGCTCAGAATCTGGGCGGCCTGGTTCCGGCCATGGTCCAGGTGCTGCTCTTCGGCGCGGTGATCAGTTTTGTGGTGGCGGAAAGCGCGCTGGCGACAATCTCGCTGTCTGGGATTCTGCTGGCCGGGGTCGCGGTTGCATTGGCCAACCTGCTCCATTTTCTGCTCAAAGCGCCGGTGCAGGGGGTGGCATTCTGGGCCGACAACGTCTGGAGCCTGGATGTAATGACACGCTTCGTCATCAACATTCTCGGCGGCGCCCTGCTGCCGCTGGACCTTTATCCCGACTGGGCGCGGAGCATTCTTCACTGGCTCCCCTTCGAGTATCTGACCTTCTTCCCGGTGCGGGTGCTGCTGGGACAGGTCGGGTTCGCCGAGTTCGCCGGCGGGATGGCGATTGCCGCGACCTGGTGCGTCTTGCTGGCACTGCTCGCCCGGACCGTGTGGCGGCGCGGCGACCGGCAATACACCGGCGTCGGCATTTAGGGAGTAGGCCATGGTTCGCTATCTTCGCCTCTATGCCTATTTCGTGCGCTTCAGCTTTAGCCGCGCCATGGAGTTCCGGGTGGATTTTTTCTTCCGGATCTTTATGGATTGCTTGTTCTATGCGGTGCAGTTCGCCTTTTTTGGGGTGCTCTATCGGCACACCACACTCCTGGGTGGCTGGAACCAGGAGCAGGTCTGGGTCTTTCTTGGCGGCGTCTTCGTAACCGACGCCGTGATCATGACGGTCTTCGCCAACAACACCTGGTGGTTCCCGCTTTTCGTCAATCGCGGCGATCTGGACTACTACCTGGTGCGACCGGTCTCTTCCCTCTTCTTCTTGAACACACGCGATTTTGCCGCCAACTCCTTTTTCAACTTGGTGATCGCGCTCGGGCTCCTGATCTGGGCGCTGCTGCGCTACCCGGAGCCGCTGGCCGCCGGCAGTGTGGTGCTCTACCTATTCCTCCTCGGGAGCGGCATCCTGCTGGTGCATGCTTTTCATCTATGTTTCTTGATTCCGGTATTCTGGATCCAATCGACCCGCGGCCTGGATGAGATGTACTGGGTGACGCAGCATCTGATGGAACGGCCGGATCGGATCTATCGCGGTTGGCTGCACCGAATCCTGGTATCGATTGTGCCGCTGGCACTGGTGATCTCCTACCCCACGTCGGTGCTCTTCGGCGCGCCACCGTTGCGCGTGGCACTTCACGTGTTCGGGGCAACGGCTCTGTTCTGGTTGCTTACCTGGCGCTTCTGGCGCTGGGGCATACGCAACTACGCTTCCGCTTCATCCTGAATGGGAAGCGGACGCGCGTGGATCTGGTACCGGCGAGGCGTCCGGACTACTTCTCGCCCAGGAGCCCCTTCTTCAGGTCGCCGCCGGGCGGATGGGGGCCGAACCAGACGCGCAGCAGTGCGGTGGCGAAATCGGCGCCTTCAATCGTGCCTTTAACCTCGCCGTTGTACTCCGCCTGAACTCCCTGCCCCGGCAGGAAAGTGAGGGCAAGCACGTCGCCCTTGTGCATATCCCCGAAAAAATCGCGGAACTTGTTGATGCGCGGGCGCAGTTTTTCAAAAAGTTCCGGGCTATTCTTTTTGAATCCCTCTTCCCAGGCTGAGTCCATCTTCCCTTTGTTGGCTTTGTTGGTCAGGAAGTGCATCTCGAGCCGTTTCTTGCCCGGCATCTTGTAGATCTCTTCCGGGTTGTGGCTCTTCTGCTCCAAATAGAGGCCGGCCACATAGACCTTGATCCACAGTTTCTTGCGCAGCCCCATGCCATTCAGCTGCAGGGTGGACTCGCCCAGAGTGATCTGGTCCGGCATGGTAACCCCGTTCATCTCCCGGGCCATTGCCGGCGGGCTCATGAGCAGGAGTGAAATCAAGAAGACAAAGATCCGCGCCATCGCGATAGTCCTTTCTGCATGGCCGCAAGCCGCGAGCAGGAGCCGCGGTGCCGCGCAATACTGAACCGCATTCGGTCGCGACCCCGCACACCACGACAAGGGATTCTCGGCGGTTCGCTGTCTTTTCAATCCCTACCACACCCGGGTTGGAGTGACAAGGTAGGGGATTCTATCCGCGGCGTCGGCTGTGGCACTGGCTCCGTGCGGCGCATTGAGATGCATGCATCACCACTCCTTTGCCGCCGGAGTCCGCTGAGAAAGGCGGCTTAAAAACAAGAGGCACCAAGGTCGAAACCCTGATGCCTCTAGGCCTGAGCAAAGGTGGTCAGCCTAAGATCATTCAAGCCTCAGCACGGTTAGTTGGTAATCACATGCTGCGGGCCGGAGCAATAAAGAAGGGATGTGTGTGATAGGTAGGTAGGGAAGATTGGCCCTGCAACTCTGCGAATTACCTCCGCGCCGTGTTCAATGCTCCCGTGACCAAGTAGGAATATATGCCTGCTAAGGCGCCGAAGCAAGTCTTTTTTTTGTGTCGATATCAGAGCGATGGTTTTATTTGCGTGGAACTATATCATTGATCTTGGATTTCATCCGCCGGCTCTTCGATGGACGTGGATCTCTCCGGGCGCTATCCTCTCGCAAATCCAACAACCATCGTCTTCATCCGGGAAGTCCACCATGGGCGAAACGTCCTTAGCAGTCTTTATCGATTTCGAAAACCTGGCTTTGGCTTTTCCTCCGAAGAGCAAGATCGATGTCGACATGGAGCGGGTTCTCAACCGCTTACTGGAAAAGGGCAACATTCTGGTCAAGAAGGCCTATGCGGACTGGGGCCGCTACGCCAAGGCAAAGAAGACGCTCCACGAACAGGCCGTGGAGTTGATCGAGGTTCCGCATCGGAAGATGACCGGCAAGAACTCGGCCGACATCCGTTTGGTGGTTGATGCGATGGACCTGGCCTACACCAAGGACCACATTACAGCGTTTGTCATTGTAAGCGGGGATTCCGACTTCTCCCCGCTGGTGTCGAAACTCCGCGAAAACGGCAAATATGTGATCGGGGTCGGCATGCGCAATTCGACCTCGCCGTTGCTCTCGGAAAATGCCGACGAGTTCATCTTTTACGAAGACCTGGAGAAGATCGAAGAGCCTCCTCCGCCGCCCGCGGTGGTGACGACCGAAGGCAAGGCGCCACCCATTTCCGAGGTCTACCGCTTGTTGCAGCGGGCCGTCGATGCGCTGCTGCGGGAGAACAAGGAGATTCTCTACGCCTCAATGGTGAAGGACACGATGAAGCGGATGCGCCCCTCGTTCAGCGAAGCAGCCGCCGGCTACCGCTCCTTTTCCGACCTCCTGGAAGATGCCGAAGACGCAAATCTGATCGAGTTGCGAACCGATCCCCGGAGTGGAACCTACGTTGTCATTCCGCGAACCAAGAAGAAGTCCAGACGGCGCGAACGCTCGCTGGACTAGGAGCGTGTCGCGCATTGTCTTCACGTCGCCCCGCACTCGTTCCTGCTCCGATCTCTGCGTTGCTAAGTCCTTGAAAGGCAACCAGCCTTCCGGCGGACTCAGCGCCTTGATCTCGAAGCAGGCCCGAACACGGGGCTCGAAAGCCAATGCGCGACCACGCTCCTAGGAACCTTGGCTGGGTCCATGGAAACGCAGGATGGGTGTGGTGAGAAGCCCCACGGCCCCGGCCCTGAGGTTGTGACCGCGGTTGTTTGAGGTGGCGGGCTTCGATTTGGGTTCGCCACCGCAATTCAGTGCGCGCACTTCCAGCCAGTGGTCGCCGGGAACCCGCAGCGCCGCTGTGAGATCAGCGACGAAGGGGGGCCACGGGAGAATGAGTGGTGCCGCATCGTCCACAGTGAGCGCCAGCGATGCGGCGGCCACCGGCAGTTGCCCCGGACTCAGATCCAGGGTGGCGCGAATGGTACCGGCGGGCAACGGGCCGGACACACGCCAGCGATAAACCAGATCGCCGTGAAAATGGGAGAAACCGGGGATTCCGGCAGCGCCGATCGTGACTCGTCGCGGCCAGGGAGCAAGCACGGGCGGCGCGCAGGAGCCGCTTTGCAATGCAAACGAGCCAACCAGCAGAAGTGGGAGTGCTTCACCCGGCGCGAGCGCGCACGTTTGGCGATCGATTGTTCCGACCAACCGATTGAGCCCCGGTCGCAGCGCCTCGCGCAAGTCGAGGGAATGCCACCGCGACTGCACGTGTCCCGCATCGAAACGACCGCCGAGACAGGCCAGCTCCGCGCGGGCACCAAACTGGTCCAGCCAGGTCGTGACCTCGGGTGCGGCCTTGCGCAGCGGAATGCCGTTCAAGCACCAGTCGGAATGCAGGCTGGCGGGAAGCAGCAGGGCAAGCGCCACAATCGAGCCGGAGGCAGACGCGGCTGCGCCGGAGGTGACCGGGGAAGACTCGGGGAAGGAAAGTTCAAAATCGTGGGTCACCCGCAGCGCCGTGGAAGAGGCCGGGGTTGATACCGCAGAAAGGTCGTTGGCGGTATTTGAAAAAAGCGGCAGAATGCTCATCCCCTCGGGCTGCACGCTCTGTGGCGGCCCAAGGGTCCAGACGCGCTGGGCAGGTGGAGCCACAATCATCTGTGCCGGGGGAGATGCGCCGTCCTCGAATCCGCCACTTTCCAGCCAGGCGCTTCCCCCCGGCGGCAGTTCCAATGCGACGGTCTCTCCAGACCCGGGAATCTCCCGGCTGGCTCCGGACCGGACCACCTGGCCGGCAAGCGCCGTGGCGGGCCGAACAACCGGCGAAGAGCAACCGCTGCGAGGATCCCGAATGTGGGTGAAACGGTCGGCGGGATCCGCCACGCGCAAATGCAGGGTTATGGGGTGGTCCCGGGCCAGGGAAACCACGAAGGCACAAAAGCGACCGCTCCGCCGTCCCCAGCAGACGCGCACGGGCGGGGCCGGATCGGCAACGGCGGTTTGGATCTCCAAGGGCGGCGGATAGAGCCGCGCCAGAACTCCGGCCAGGATCTCATCAATGGCGTCAGCCGGCAGCGGACAGACGCGGGAGTCGGCCAGGAGTGCGGCGGCATCCGCATTCAAGGACCACTGCGCGCCACCACCGCGCCGGATCGCGACCACGGGTCCGCCCAAGGCGAGGAAACGCTCGATCAGTTCCCGAGTCCGCCGTCGAATGCGTGCTACCGGCGGCAGGACCAGCGCCCCGGCACTTACTCCCCCCACTCGAATCCGCGCCGCCCCTTCACTCTCGACAACACCGAGTCGCTCCAGTTGTTCTTCGCTCACCAGGTCCACCTGGCGCTGTTGTGAAACCAGCGTGTCGATCACTTGCTCCAAATCACGCTGCAGGATTCCCAGCGGCACCGAATCCGCGGGAGAATCCACCGCCCAGGCGCTTTCCAGCGGGTCCAGCAGCAGGAGATCTCCGCGCTCTTCCAGGGCATCCAGCGCGACCGCAAGAGCGGCGATGTGATCATTCAGCACCCGCTCGTGACGACGCGCGCAAGCCTGTTGCGGGTCCCGAGCGGGAGCGGCTGCAGGAGCGGGAGCGGAAGTTGGTATCCAACCACCCCGAGCCGTGGCAACCATCCAGCGCAGGCTGCCCAGGACCAGAAGCGACTCCAATCGCCAGCGCCACTCCGCCAGCGTTGTCGGTCCGTCGTTGAGCAAAAGGGCCGGTACTCGCCCGGTGATGCGGCCGGTGGTCGCCGCCCGGATCACCGCATGCAGCCCGAGATTCTCGTCCACAATCAACCACGGTTCATGAATCTCCTCGGTCCAGCCGCGGGAGGTGAAATCCCGGCGCGCCACGGCCGCCAACCCTCCCCATTCACCAAAGCTCCCGGCCAGGTGGAGTCCGTGGCGCGCGCACCAGCCCGCCAGCGCACCGGGCGATCGCGCATGCGACTTCGCCGATTCCTCCCCCCGGCCCGAAAGCACCATGAGTGTCTCCCGATAGGCCCAGCGCGCCTCCTGGTGGCGGCCGTTGGCGCGCCGCCAGAGAAGTTCCGGCAATCGCTCCAGCAGATTGACCCCGTGCCGCTCCAGGACAGCACCGGCCAATCCTTGCATCCAGGGCAGATAGAAGCGCCGCTGGCCGGCATGCCAAAATGCCGGAGCCGATGACCGCTCCGACGCCTCCACCGGCTCCGGGTTCGCTGGCGGTACCTGCGCATGCGCGGATCGCGTCGCGCGCAACCAAACTCCGGTGCAACCGGCGGCACCACCCTCCTCCGCGGCAAAGAGGCGCGCCAGCGCGGCCAGGGCGTCGATTCCGATCACCCCTTCGGCAACTCCGCGTGCGTCCCCCCGGGCCTCGCGCTCCACTGCCTCCACCACGCGTCCCAGAAACACCGTCGATGCCGGCCAAGTAAGCGGACGCTGTCCGGACACCGGGATGTATACCGACTCCAGAAGCACCGCGCCATCGCGGCGCAACAGAAATGCCAGAGTCTCGGCCCGTTGCGTCTCCGGAATCGGCTCGCGCGCATCTTGCTCCCAGAGCATGAGCCAAGGCGACGCGGCAGCGCTCATCGCCGCATGCGTCCTCTTTCTCTCATCGATCCCCGGCCAGAACTCCAGATCGAGATTCGCCGCCGATTCCCGGAACTCTCGCACCAGCCGCGGAGCACCCTCCGGCGCAATCTCCATCACTTCGGAAAAATCCACAGCCACACCGAGATACCCGGAATCACGGACTTCGGCGAGACAGGCTTGGATACGGCCCGCGGAGTTGGCTTCCTGCAAAAGACCGGGACTACAGGACAGTAGCAACCTCGATCCGAATGACGTCCGCGCCTGGCGCGTCATTGCCACTCCCCGCGCATCTCTTCGGCGGCGATGACACGCACCCGTATCCGACTGATCGTCGGGCTTTCACTCCGGCGGCGGGTTGAGAGTACGGCTCGCCACTGCACGAAAGGCCCAACAACCGGCACCACCCGCATCGCCTCGCCCGGCCGTGCCGGAACCCGGATCCAGGGCGTCCACGCCGACTGATCCGGTGTTTCGGTACGCCCGGTTCGCAAGGTCCAGTCCACCGATGTTCCCGGGGGCAGATCACCCATCCACCACAGTTCCAGGGCCTGCGGCTCCCCATCTTCTATCGACACTACAGTCACCGGCGAAAGAACCACACCATGAGACAGATACGCCCGCTCCCCATCTGCTGCTACTTCGGAGTCGCGATCCACATCGAGCACCAAGGCCTGCCCGGCGAGTCTCACATCCTCCAGCAGCGCGTCACGGGCGATCATTGCCGCGCCCATCCCATCCTTGTCCGCCAATGTAGCCAAAGTCATCCAGGGAACAACGATTGCGATCCCCGCCCGGCCGCCCCGGCGTTGGAACAACTGCCTGCCGTTGAGCGCGAGTTTCAGGATCCAGGTGAACAACACAATCCGCGGGCTCCGTTTGTGGCATCCAGCCGCGCTCGCCCTGGCGAAACTCTCCGCCCGTCGTGAAAGAGGCGCGGCCGACACCGCTCTACGGACCGGTGAATGTCCGGTCTACTCACCTCATCGGCAGCGCATCCTCGGGGGATCTCTCCCACGTCCACTTCATGTCGAAACTGGCACGATTCAGAACACCCGGTGCCGGCGCGAACCCCCCGATGGAGGGAACTTTGGGGGGGAATTTGAGGGAAACGGCCCCTCTCCCCGGCAGATCCACGGATGACCGCTGCCTGCTATCTCTGCATCAGTGGGCTTGTGCCCAGCCAGAGTTGGCGATCCCGATGGAGCCGCCCTCGGTACTCCCGAAAACAACCCGGGGCAGCGGGCCATGCCCATTGCGAATCAGCGCCGCAACCACTTCATCATTGGGAATCGGTACCTGCTCGGTGCGCGGGATGCGACGCCGGGTGCCCGCCGGGTGCAGGTATTCGCGCACCACATCCGCGCGCAATGGAATCTCGCCGGTCAGTACGATCGCATCCACTTCCTCACCGGGAGGATCGGTAAACAGAGCGACCCGCTCCCGCGTCAGCAGATCGCCGGGACACACAGCCAGGAAACGCGCGGCCAATCGCACCAGGCCGGCGTGAATGTGCACCCGCGGGCGGCGCATGCGCGTGCTCACGTCTTCGACCACATCCACCAGGGAGTGGAACGGCATCACCTCGGGACCACGCAGCACAACCGTCTTCCCAATGCTGCTCGACTGCCCCAGTGCGGCAACCAGGACGTGAACGACATCGTCCACGTGGATGGGACTCACCTCAGTCGTGCCATCACCCACCAACGGTACAAACGGCCAACGCAGCAGATCGGCGAGCCGGTTCACAATGTGATCCCCCGGCCCATAGATCACCGATGGACGCACAATCGTCCAGTCCAGATCACTCGCTCGCAACGCCTCTTCGGCACCATATTTGGCACGCAGAAACTTGCTCCGGGCGGCGGCGGAAGCTCCGCGCGCACTCACGTATACAAAGCGTGATATGCCTGCGCGATGCGCTTCCGCGATGAGCCGCTTGGTCCCTCCCCGAATCACCTGATCAAAACGCTGCCGGCGCCCCTCGGCAAAAATCCCGGCGAGATGGATCACTGCGTCACACCCATCGAACACCCCCAGAGATCCGGTATCGGAGGTGAGATCCATGGGTATCGCTGAAACGCGTTCTAACCCATTGTAGTCTCCCACCCGCCTACCCAAAGCACAAACCTCATGGCCGCAACTGAGCAGCAGACGCACAAGATGTCTGCCAAGAAAACCTGTGGCGCCAGTTACGGCGATGCGCATTTTGCTCTCCCAATCGGCCTCGGTGTGGTGTATGGACACCCGCGGATCTGGTGAGAGGTCCCCCGGCGGGTGCGACGATGAAAGCGGCGTGGCTTCGGTTGCCTTACTTATCGGCTGGCGGTTTAGCCGGCTCGCAGCCACAGCAGCGAAAATTATTGGGTTCGATGATTGCCATTGTCACCCCGCCGGGGAAGCCACGCAAAAGGAAAAGAGCGGCAGCCTTGGGATTTCATTGCCACCGTGGACCTGGCTCGGCTCACCAAACCACGCCGCAACCCGGGAGTGCACAGGTAAGCCTCTGGTATCCAGTAGATTATGAAAACCAGAGAAAAATCGATGAAGTCGGGCGGCGCGGATCAGGGTTGCGATTGTCGACTGCTTGGCTCAGAATGGACCAGGATAGCAGTTTATTGCAACTGCGTACTCGCCCGGCTTCGGTCGGGCGCCGTTTTAGGAGACCCGTCATCAAATATCAGAGGAGACCTCTAATGAGAGTGCCCATCGCCCGTTCCATTTCCGCCATCGCCGTTGGAATTATCGCCCTGAGCATCCAGGTGCCGCACGCCACCGCTCAGGACGCCGCTCCGCCCAAGGCCTGCTGCGCGGCCGCCAAAGCCGGTTCCGCCAAGGATTGCAAGCTGGACGCAAAAGAGTGCAAGGCGAAGATGCCCGAGTGCAAGGCGAAGGGTACCGAGTGCAAAACAGACGCTGCGGGGTGTATCCACGCCCTCGGTAGCGAAGCAGCCGCCCCAAGCAACGCGAATCCGCAAACGACTAAACTGACCAAGCAGTGCTGCATCGACGCAGTCAAGGCCGGTAAGAAGCCCTGCTGCGTGAAGCCCGAAGCGACTGACGCCGGCTGATCCACACCCCTACAGCAGTTCGCCTTGGGCTGTTGTGCCTCTCGCCGTGGCGCTGGTCACGCCGCGGCATCTGCGTCTCTTGGCGGTGCCCCAAAGAGAGAACCGACCCCCCAGGTCCACGCCGTGCCTGCCACAATGAACCACTCCCACGCCAGGGGTGAGTAGTTGTAAAGCACAATCACCAGTCCAACGGCCGAGAGCATCGCCACGGCGTTGCCCAAGTCGCTGCCCCTGCGGCCGGTGACCGCGGTCAAGAAGACCCCCAGCAGACTGCCATAAGTAAAGGTGCCGATCTTGAATCCGAGCCAGAGGATATTCTCGGTTCGCTCAAAGAGGAGCGCCAGCACCACCAGCGCGCAAGCGAAACCAACCACCAAACAGCGAGAAACCCACAACTCTCGCTGTGGGTTTGCAGTGCCACGCCGGAAAAACGGCCGGTAAAGATCCACCACGACGCTGGAGGAGAGTGCATTCATGGCGGAATCGAGACTGGACATGGCGGCCGCCAACAGAGCCGCGAGCAGCAGCCCACGCAATCCCGCGGGCAGCGCCGTGACAATGAAGTAGGGGAAAACGTAGTCCGGCTTGCCGTCGGCCACGAAATCGGTAACCGCCGCGGTCGGAAAAGCCTGGTAGAAGACGAAAAGAGCTGCCCCCAGTCCAAGAAAAAGAAAGCTCATGGGAAAATCGAAAATGCCGGTCAGAACAATCGCCCGTTGAGAACCGCGCAGTGATCGACAACTGAGCATCCGTTGCACCAGGTCATGGTCGGTACCAAATGCCGCGAAGCTCAAGCACAGCCCGCCGAAGAAGGCGGCGGGAAAGGCACCGGCATTGGTCGGATCGAGGGACCAATCGAAGACCTGGAACTTGCCCGCCTGATGGCCGAGAGACCAAAGTTGCTCAAGTCCACCCGGTAGCGCCTGAATGATGACCCAAAGTGCCACCAGAGGTGCTCCGACCAAGAGCCCGAATTGGAGTACGTCGGTCCAGATGACCGCGCGGATCCCGCCCAGCGTGGTGTAAAGCACCGCCACAAAAGCCACCGCGGTCACTGCCACGGAGAGCGGGACATTCAGCACGACCGAGATGGCAATGCCCACGCCCAGCAGTCGAACCGAGCTGGCCAAGAGCCGTGTCACCAAGAAAAAGAGCGTGCCCGCAGTGTGACTGATCGGCCCGAAGCGCTGCCCCAAAAGCTCATAAACCGTGGTCACTCGACCGGCATAGTAGGCAGGCAGGAGTAGCACCGCCACCAAGCTGCGCGCCACCAACGAACCGATCCCAAACTGCACGTAGCCGAGGTTTCCCTGAAAACCGGCCCCAGGGACGCCGATGAAGGTCAAGGCCGAAGCTGCGGTCGCAACCACCGACAGCATGACCGGCAGCGATCCCACGCTGCGCGAGGCCAGCAGAAACTCCCCGGAATCCCGGGGACGGCCACGCGCGGCGAACCAGCCGATCGCCGCCACGATCAGGGCGTAGCCGAGGAGAACCAGTAGATCAATCGGTGCAAGGGTTGCCATGGGGACCAGAGAATACACTGCCCATTGCCGGCGGCAAGAGCGCATGCGCAGGAAAAGTCAAGGTATCGCTGTGGCAACCGAATTAGAAGCCAGGACGCACCTTGGCGTCAGTCAGCGGAACATGCATCAGCAGCAGAGTTCGGTTCATGCTTACTTGTACGGTTGAACATGGCGAGTTGCGATTCCATCGAAAAGCCCGGCGCTCGGGCTGGCAAGATGTGTGGACGATGGAAACCGCGGCGCTGCTCAATGCCAGCGAAGGGCAAACAACCGAAAAGCCAAACAAACTTGCCAAGGAGTCACTAAAGGTCCTGTTGGTACCTGACTATTGGCTGACGACCCGAACCTACAAGCTGCAAACCAAGAAGAAAAGTGTGGTCGACGCCTTCCTGACACGCAAGCTCAAGGATGAACTCAGCGGAATGCCGGGCGCCGAGGCATTCTTCAGTTATCGCTTCTTCTCAAGCCGCGCGGGCGAAAACCGCATCCATACGGTGCATCTACAGGAACCGGCCGTGCTCGACCTGTATGCCGCTCTACAACGTCTGGGATTGGCGCCGTGGCGCATCACCTCCCCCGCGTTGCTGTGGGAAATGGAGTTGCGGCAGCTCTTCCCAACCTTTGATCAGGAGCGTTCAGCGCTCCTCCACATCGTCGACGGAGAGTGCTTTCAGTACTTCTTCGACCGCGGCCGTTTCCTCTTTTCACGCAACCTGGCTCTTGCCCCTTTGGAGCCCGACGGCGCGGTGGATTTCGCTGATGTGATCTTCGAGGCGACCCAATCGCAGCGCCTTTATGCGCAGAAGACACAAACCGAGGTCAGCGTCTTCTATCTCTTGGCGGCAACCAACGCCAACGCTCCCGATGCAGAGTTTTTTGCCAAGGGACTCGGCAAGACGGTGGTCGACCTGACGGCCGAAGAGTCCGTCCCGGCGACATTGCGCAAACTGTGCGACTGCGATAGCAATGCGATTGCACGGGAGTTCATTCGAACCACGAAACTCACCCGAATCCCCGGAGTTTCGCACATCGCCACCGAGCGCGAACTCTTCTGGCGTCCCATTCAATGGAGTGGAATTGCGGCGGGTTTGGTAGCAACGGCGTGTGCCGGTGCAGTCTTCGCCTCGCTCTGGTCCATGAGTGTCACCACCAGCGCGGCTCTGCCCGGAAGTGGGAGTCTGAGTGCCTCGGAACGGCGCCAGGCACTGGCAGAATATGAGACTGCCCTCGATCAGGTTTTGGCTGACGCCACACGCCCCAACATCGTTCGGATTGCACTCCATGCAAGTGCCGCCATTCCTCCCCAAATACGCGTGTATTCCATCAAAGCCGAGACATCCGATACCAAAAACATCGAGATCATAGGAGAGGTCGACGCCGGCAACACACGTGAGTTGGAGGCAACACTGGGAACCTTCATTGATCATCTCCACCAAGAGCTGCCCAATACAGCCACTCTTTCGCTCAGCGACATCACGGTCAATCGCGTTGCCACGGACGCCATTTCCAATGCCGTGGCGACCCAAGCTCCTCGCTTCTCTTTCAAACTGGAACTGCCAGCCACATGAAAAACTCCATTGCCCGTCGCTGGATCTCCATGGCAGTCATTTGGTGCGCTGCGGTGGCGCTGACGTGGAGCAACCTGCGAACCGCCAATCACATTCGCAGCGTGCGTCGTACCCACGCGGATGAAGAACTGGTGATTCGCTTTTGTGATGCGCACCAGGAGCAGATGCAGAGGATGCGGGAACAGATTACCCACTACTCGATCACGGCCCCATCTACCGAGCTGGGACAACTCATAGCGCGGGAGTTGATCGCGGCCGACGCGACAGCCGCGGACATCACCGATCTCGCCACCGAGTTTCACTCGGGCAACGCCGAAAGCGGCACCATCCGCCTGCAACTCAACTTCACGGCCAGCGCGCCGGCAGCCTTTCAGTTCATCGATCGGATCGAATCCGCTCACCACTTCTTCGCCATCACCGCACTCTCACTGGTCACCGACAACGCGCTACCGCTGCTCAGATGTTCCATCGAAGTGCGTTGCCGCATCGATGTTCCACACCAGGAAAATGTCTCCGAATTGCCGCCGCTGGCACAGGCTTCGGCCGACACCGCGCAGTCTTTCTCCCGAGACCCCAAAAGCCTTCGGGGCATCCAGCCTGTCTCATGAATAGAGCAATCATCGCCTCGCTCTGTCTTGCCGGTGCTGCCGTCTCGACAGTCAATGTCATGACCTATCTCCATCTGCAGAATGAAACCCCGAAGCCAACCTCCCGTCACATAGCGGAAATCGAGCAGAAGGAGGCGACAGCTCTTTCTCTGGACCGGAAGGACGACACGATCGCATGGGAGCAAATCAACCCACTTCTGGCGCAGGTCTTTTGCCCGCCATCCACACCGCAAAGTGCCCCACTTCAGCGCCCACCCGCATCGGCCCAAGTCAGCAAATCCCGGCACGTTGAGCAGCTACCGGCTCTCGCCGGGATTCTGCGCAGGGCCGACTCCGATGGCGTTCTTCACCACAGCGCAATCCTCAGCGGCCGGATCCTGGAAACCGGTGATCGGGTCGATGGTTACACCGTGGAGAAGATCGATGACACGGGTGTCACCCTTGCCCGACGGGGACGCAAACTCTTTGTCGCCGCTCCAAAGATCGATTACTCGGCCTGGAACACACAATGATTCGCGCGCAAAAGAAAGTCGGCATGAGCCATTTCGCCATCGCCCACCCCTGGATGCTACTGGCGGCGCTCGCCTGGAACGGATGTGCGGGGAATCCCCGACCCGAACTCCCGCGCTTTACGGCGATAGAGGGAATTTCTCAGCCCCAGGCGGAACTGTCGCGAGAAAAAGAAATAGCCGTGACATCATTTCCGTCTGCGACGTCACCACCAGTGAGTCCCGACATCGGCATTGCTGATGATGGTCGACTTTACACGTTGTTCTTCCAGCAAGCACCACTCCTGCAGGTTGTGCAGGCACTCATCAAGGAGTCTCCGCTCAGTCTGGCCGTCGAGCGTGACGTTGATGTTGCGCGACCGGTAACTGTAACCCTACATGATGTCCCACTTCCCGATGCTCTCGACATGGTGGTGGCGGGAGCCGCGGGCTATGCATGGAGAATCCGCAACCACAAACTGATCATCAGCCGGTTTTCCGAGCGAATCTACTATCTCGACCATCCAAACCTGCCGGGTGAAACGCTGGTCGAAGTTGGTGGAGACATGCTGGCGTCGAGTGTGGAGCAGGCAGGTGTTGCAGGTTCATTTGCGGTCAAGACAGAGCGCAAAGGCGACAACGGAAATGTGTGGCAGGGTATCGAGACCGCGTTGAAGGGCCTCAAGTCCAAAGAGGGGATTTTGCAAGTCAACCCCAACACCGGCATCATCTACTTGCTGGACACTCCGGTGAAAATCGATGCCATGGTGCGATATCTCGACGCCATCGCGGCCATGTTGCACCGCCAGGTGTTCATTGAGGCCAAGATTCTGGAAGTGCGCTTGAACGACGAGCACAAGCACGGAGTCGACTGGTCCTCTCTGGATCTCGGTCTTGGCTCCTCGGGATCAGACTTGGCCTTGGGATCCGGAATCTCCTTCAACGGTGGCAGCACCATCACTCTGACCGACCAGGATCGCTTCAACGCCATCATCGATTTCCTCGATACCCGAGGCGACGTTTCCGTCCTGTCCAATCCTCACCTCGCTGTAATGAACGGGCAGTCGGCAATCATGACCGTCGGCTTTCAATTTCCTTACGGCGACGTCACCGGCGTCGATCGCGACACCCAAACAGGCCTGATCTCCTATGGAACCGCGATCAAACGCGCTGTTCTCGGACTACAACTCGGGATCACGCCCTACATCTCCGCCGACGGACTGGTCACTCTCCAGATCGTCCCCACAATCACCCGCATCCAGGGATATGAAAACGTCGAGATCCCCACCTCCACAACCACCACACAAACAATATCCAACCCGGTCATCGATCTCCAGGAGCTTGCGACCACCGTCCGGGCACGAGCGGGAGAATCGGTGGTTCTGGCCGGTTTGATCAGCCAGATGCAGCGCAGCGATCGGTCCGGGCTGCCATGGCTCAAGAAGATCCCGCTCCTGGGGTTCTTCACGGGTCATCACGACAAAGAGATCCAGAACCGCGAGTTGGTAATACTCCTTACTCCCTATGTACACGAGAGTTAGGCTGGTTTGTTTTTCGTCAAGGCAAACCAGTCGACTGCCGATAGGGAAACAGGAGGAAACTCGAAGCCCCCTTTTCTCCAACGAGGTCCACGGGGGACGTCGGACTCCAAAACAGAAACCCACGCGCCGTCCGGGACCAGCGGCAACCGAGAACAGGAGAGAGCAGTCGTGCACAAAAAGATCCAACGCGCTCAAGCGGGCTTCACAATGGTTGAAATTGCCATTGTCATGGTGATCATCGGGCTGTTGATCGGTGGCGTCCTCAAGGGGCAGGCCATGCTGCAGAATGCCAAGGTGATGCGCATCGTCAAACAGACCGATGAGATCCGCTCCGCTGTCATGACCTTCTACGACAAGTACGGCATGTACCCCGGCGACGAAAACAACGATGCGATCCCGCCCGGAACAGATGGCGAAGGCAACGGCGATGGGCAGATCAACGGTTCGGAACACTATGAAGTATACCGGGACCTGCAACTGGCAGGCTTGATCAGCGGCAGCTACAACGGCACCAGCGATCTGCCGCGCCATCCCTTCGGCGACAATATGACGCTCTACTGGACCGACCCCGGGCCCGGATCGGCAAAACACTATTTCCTCTTCTACAACCTGCCGTCAGAGGTCTGCCTGGAACTGGACACAAAGCTGGATGACGGTGTCTACAACACGGGCTCTGTCGTCGCGAACACCGACTATACGGACGGTGGACTGATCAGCTATTTCTACATTCGTTTCTAGCCGTTTCTCTTCCGCCCCCAGGAGAAGTCCAGTGAACCCCACTTTGTCCTCCCCACGTCCGCGCGTGGACGAGCGCCAAGTGGGGTTCTCTTTGATTGAGATGGCCATTGTGATGG
>JALXCG010000535.1 GCA_026991065.1 Gemmatimonadota bacterium
CGCCTCGGTCGAGCGCTTGCTGGCTCATGAGTCGATTCAAGAGAGTTTCCTGGCGCGTCTGGCGGACAAGCTGGAGCGGATCGACCTGGAGCATGATCTGGCGCCGATCACGCACGCTCCGCAGCGCGCCATCTATGACCGCCACCTGGCGGATGCCCGCGAGCGTGGCCTGGAGATTCGCTGCGGTGGTGAGTACAGCGCGGATCGTGGACGACTGCGCCCCACATTGATCACCGGACCGGGGGTGGATGATGCCGCGGCCTATCGGGAAGAGACTTTCGGCCCGGTGGTGAGTGCCCGGCCGTTTGCCGCTGACGACGAGGCGGTGGTCGCCCACAACGCCGTGGATTACGGGCTCACCGCTTCGGTCTTTACGCGCGATGTTGCCGCGGGAGAGCGGCTGGCGCGCCGCCTGCGCGCGGGCGTGGTGGCGATCAACGAGGTGGCGGCAACGCTGCACAGTGCGCCCGAGATTCCCTGGGGCGGTGCCCGTGCGTCCGGTTTCGGGCGCACCCACGGCGCCGAAGGGCTTCTGGAGCTGACCTGGCCCCAGGTGGTGGAGCGGGGCCGCTTGCCCGGGTTCGAGCCGAAGCGACTGTGGTGGTATCCCTACACCCATCTTCAGGCGGAGCTTTTTGCCCAGCTTGCGCGTGCCGCCGGTGCTGGGGGGCTGCGCCGGCGCGTCGCCGCCTTCGCCGGGCTGGGGCGCAGCGCTTTGCAGGTGATGATGCGCGCTCCCCGTCTTTAGCCGATTCCCCTTTGCAGCCGGATCGGCGCACCTCCACGGACCCGCCCGGGTCCCGGGTTGTAGCCGAAAGGTGGTGCCATGGAAGACCCCGAGATTCTGTTTGACCAGGACAATGCGCCCCGCTGCCAGCGCCCGGGAGTGGCCGCCGGAGATCATGTGGAGAGTTGGTTTCTGCGCGCCAACCATCCGACCCGGCCGCGGGCGCTGTGGCTCAAGGCGACGGTTCTGTGCGCCCGCCGCGGCGCGCGCGCCGACGCCCATGTCTGGGGCGCCGTTTTCGACCAAACCGGAGAGACGCCGCGGGCACTGGCCTGGCGCGGCCGCCTGCCGCTGGGGCGCGCCGCGTTCAGCTCCGGGCCGCCGTGGCGGCTGGGATTTGGGCCTGCCCGCTTTCGTTTCGGTGCGGCCGGGGGCGAATCGCGCGGAGTCCTGCCGCCCTCCTCTCCGCGCACCCCGGGAGAGTTGGCGTGGGATCTCAGTTGGGTGCCGCCGGGGAACGCGGCCGGCGGTGGACTGAGTGCTCCGTTGCAGCTTTTTCCCGGCCGCGCCTGGATCGAACGCGGCTGGCCGCGAAACAAGCTGGTGACCCCGGCGCCCCTTCTGCGCTTCGGCGGCAGCCTGCGCTTCGCCGATGAGGAGTGGGCGCTGGATGACTGGATCGGCATGCAGGGCCACAATTGGGGGCCGGCGCATGCTCCGGAGTATGTCTGGATGCAGTGTGTCTTTTGGGATGCGGAGAATCAGCCTTTCGCTTTGATGGAAGCCGCTTGCGGGCGGATTCGCCTGCCGCTGGGCCGCCGCTCCCCGATCTTTTCGCTGCTCACTCTGCGTCTTCCGGAACGGGAATACCGCTTTGATCGTCTCCAGGATTTCTACCGCCACCGGGTCAACTCGCTCTTCCCCGCCTTCGACCTCCACTTGCGCGGCGCGCCCGGTGCGTTGACTCTGCAAGCGCGCGCCCGGCCGGAACTGATGGTTGATCTGCCCTACCAGAATCCGAATGGGCAGGTCTCCCGCTGCCTGAACAGCAAGCTGGCCAAGCTCAGTCTGCGCCTCGACCCGGAAAATGGCGACACGCTGCTCTTCCGCTCTCCCCACGCGGCCGCGCTCGAATTTCTCTATGCCCCCGCCGCGCTGCCGAGCGCGGCGCGCGCGGGTGCCGCCATCACGACCGTTGCATCGGAGCCCGCGCCGCTGCTCCCCGCGACTCCCGGGGCGGTCACCACAGACCGGAGGATTTGAGATGGGTGTCGCTTTCGCCGAAGCGATGCGTGGGCGCCTGGTGGATCAAACCGCCACGGCCTACGGGGTCGATTTCGACATTCGCGCCGAAGCCGACTCCTGGGCAGGCTTTCTGCTCAGCGGCCGGACCCGGGTCTGGGGTGTGATTCAGATCCGCTCCTGGGTCGCGCCCACGCCGCTGACCGGAACCCTGCGAATCGTTCCCGGACTGCGCCCCCGGATCGACTACTCGCTGCACTTCCGCGCCGCCGACTTGCGCCCGGCCGCATCCACCCTGGCGACCACGGATGGGGATGGCCGGCACTCTTTTCATCTCCACGGCTCCAAGAATCTCACGCCGCGCCATCCGCTCGATTCACTCACCCATCTCGACATCAATCTGAACGAGGACTCGCGCCCGGTGGCGATCGGCGCGCTGCGTTTCGACTGGAACGACCTGCCCGCTTTTCTTTCGACCTGGACCACGCGGACCAGTTTCGACCGTCCGGAGATCGCTCCGCTGTCCGCGCTTGATGCCGGTGCCGGCGAGGAGATGCGCTCCGATATCGATGCCGGTGCCGAAGTCGATACTGATCCGCTGTTGGCCGCCTTGATCGAGGCGGTGATCGTTCCCGGCCGCCACGTTCCGGTTGCCGATGCCGCCACCCTGACGGCCGCGCGGGAGATGATCGCGCGGCTGCCGGGCGACCTGCGCCGCCTCTACCGCCTGGGGCTGCGCGGTCTCGACCTCGCCAGCCGGGTCCGCCATCCCGGTCGCGGCTTCGCCGCGCTGGCCCCCGAAGCCCGGCGCGATCTGCTGCGCTTTCTCTACCGCCACCGCGCCCACCACCTGGTGCAGGGGCTCACCGCGCCGGTCAAGAGCGCCCACTTCGCCCGCCGCGATTACCTCGATTCGCTCGGCGTGCCGCCCCGTGTTCCGCCGGCCTCCACCGAGCCGGTGCCGCGCGCCATCTCCCAACTGATCCTCCCCGCGGCCACGCTCGACCCGGAAACCACCCTGCCGGCGGATGTGGTGGTGATCGGCAGCGGCGCCGGCGGCGCCCCGCTGGCGGCGACCCTCGCCGAGCGTGGCTTTGCCGTGGCCATTGTCGAGGAAGGGCCCTATCTGCCGCGCAGCGCGTTTTCCGGCTCCGCCCAGCGCCGCATGCTCACCCTCTGGCGCCGCTCGGGCATGCAGATCAGCCGCGGCAATTTGCCCCTCTCCATCCCCACCGGTCGCCTGGTCGGTGGCAGCACCGCGATCAATTCCGGCACCTGCCTGCCGCCGCCGGACGCCATCCTCCAGCACTGGCGCAATGACCTGGGCTTTCCCGACGACTTTGCTCCCGGCCGTCTGGCACCCTATGTCGAGGCGGTGCTGCGCGAGTTGCAGGTGACCCCCGCCGATGAGCGCTATCTTGGCCCGGTCGCGGAAGTGGTCGGTCGCGGCGCCGACGCGCTCGGTCTCGGGCACGGCCCGCTGCCGCGCAACGCCCCGGGCTGCGATGGTCAGGGCACCTGCCCGGTCGGATGCCCCACGGATGCCCGCCGCTCCACCAATGTCTCCTACATTCCGCGCGCGCTGGCGGCCGGTGCGCATCTCTTCACCGGTTTCAAGATGACGCGCATTCTGCGGCGGGGCCGCCGCGTCATCGGCATCGAGGCCCGGGGCCGTGGAGCGCAGGGAGCACCGCGCCTGCTGCGACTTCAGGCGCGCGCCGTGGTGCTCTCGTGCGGCACCCTGGCGACGCCGCTGCTGCTGCGCGCCAACGGCTTGCGGCTGCCGGCGCTGGGCCGCAACCTCTCGGTTCACCCGGCGCTCGGCATGTTCGCCCGGCTGCCGGCCGCCGCGTCGGGCAGGCTGCCGCCATGGCGATCGATCCCGCAGGGCTATGGCGTCTCCCCGTTCGCCGACCCGCGTCTGCGGGCCGAAGGTTTCTATGCTCCACCCGATCTCTCCGCCCCGGCCTACCCCTTCGTCGGCGCCGATCTCACTCGCTGGATGGACAACCAGCGTCAGATCGTCCAGTTCGGTTTCATGCTCCACGACCGCAATGTCGGCCGCGTCAGCGCCGACGCCGCCGGCCAGCCGCGGATCCACTATGATCTGCCCGCCGACCTCGTCCCGCTCTTTGCGCGTGGTGCCGCTCTGCTGGCTGAGTTGCTGCTCCGCGGTGGCGCCGAGGAGGTGATGACCGGCATCGCCCCACTCCCCGTGGTACGCAGTGTCGCGGCGGCTCGCGACCTGGCGACGCACGGCCTTCGCCCCGGTGACTTCCAGGCGATGGCCTTTCACCCGCTCGGCACCGCCCGTCTCGGCAGCGACCCCGCGCACGCCGCAACCGATTTTGAGCACCGCGTTTTCGGCAGCGACAACCTTTATGTCGTGGATGGTTCCAGTGTGCCCACCGCGCTCGGCGTGAATCCGCAGATCACCATCATGGCTTTGGCGACACGCGCCGCGGAGTTACTGGCGGAGAGGTTGGCCACCGGCGCGATCTGATTGCGCCGGGGTGATCCGGCGGTGACCCGCGCTGGGACCCCGCAATGTCGCCCATTGCGAAGGGACAGGTTAGAGTGAGAGATGGAGGTTCCGATGATGCGCAGCTACGTGATCGCCCTGACTGCCCTGTTTACGCTCTCTCCGGCAGGTGCCGAGACCCTGCGGGTCGTGGTCCAGGCTCCCGGTCGTGAGGCACTGACCCAGTGGCTGCAAACCGCCGCGGTCCGGCAGCAACTTGCGCCGCGCCATCGGGGCCGCTCGGCAGCGTGGAGTTCCTTTGATCTTGATGCCAGGCAGTGGGCGTGGGTGCGGGCCGATCTGGCGGCTCGCGGTGCCGGCTGGCGTGCCGAAGTGCTGGTTCCGGAGATCGCGATCGAAGCAGCAACGGTGTGGGGCGCCGCGGCCGCGGCCGCGGCCGTGGATCGGCCGGAGCCCGGAGCGCTCCACACCCCCGACGATCCGCTTTACGATGACCAGTGGGGACTCGGCTGCGCCGACTTCGAGCGCGCGTGGGGGCTGTCCCCGGGGCGGCGGCGCGCGGTTCTGGCGATTCTGGATACCGGCGTTGATCTCGATCACCCGGAGTTGGCTCCCAATCTGGTTGCCGGGATCGACCTGGTGAACCAGGACGATGAGCCCGATGACGACCAGGGGCACGGCACGGCGATGGCCGCGGTGGCGGCAGCGGTCACCGACAACGGCGCCGGCATGGCAGGTTGTGTCCAGGAACTGATCATGCCGGTGAAGGTGCTCGATGCCCACGGCATGGGCTATGTCGACGACATTGCGCTGGGGATTGACTGGGCCACC
>JALXCG010000536.1 GCA_026991065.1 Gemmatimonadota bacterium
TGCCGCCATCGGCCTCGACCAGGAGCCCGCGGCGATCCTTCTCGGCCCCGGTGAAAGCGCCGCGCAGATGGCCGAAGAGTTCCGCTTCAAGCAGGTCCCGCGGTACCGCCGCGCAGTTCACAGCGACAAAACGCCCGCCGGAGCGCCGCCCCCGATCGTGCAGGGCGCGGGCGATCAACTCTTTGCCGGTGCCGGATTCGCCGAGGATGAGAACAGGGATTTCGGTGTCCTTGATCATCTCGACCAGATCGAGAACCCGCAGCATGGCAGCCGTGCAGGTAACCAGGGGAGTGTGACGCGCCGCCGGGCGTGGCAGGCGGGCGAACGTGAATCGCTGCTTGTCGCCGCCGCCGCTGGCGATCGGCTGTTTGCGCAGTATTGAACCAAGGCCGTTGGCCACCAGAGAGCAAGAGTGCAAGTCTGTGGTCGTGAAGGGGCGGGGTGGGGAGCCCAAGGGCCTTTCCAGGTAGAGAACTCCCTGCAGGAGACCGTTCTGGCGCAGTGGCAGCAGCATGGTGCTTTGCTCCGGAGCGTTGGTCCGGATCTCCGCCGCCGCCGGGACGGTTGCCCAGATTGAGGCGGCAAGCTGCTCCGCCGCCGAGTTGCTGAACCCGCTCTTGACCAGCACGGTGGGGGCGGCGTCGCCATTCGCCACGAGTAGAAGAACCCGCTCTGCTCCGGTGCGCGAGCGGGTGGTGGCCACCATCTGCTCCACGGCCGTGCGCGGGTTTTCAGCCTGCAGACCGCTGAAAAGCGTTTGCAAAGTCGTCGCGTCCGCGCGGAAAGCGGCGCTGATCTCCTTCTCGATGCGCAACTTTTCGCGGTCGAGTTCGGCCGCAATGGCGGCGAGCAAAGCGATCTCTCGCGGCACTTGCTCAGCTTGTGCGCCTTCAATCCGCAACCGCAGCTCTTCCAGCCGGGCCAGCCCCGCGTCCGGTGCCGCACGCGCGGTCGCAATGGCTTGCAACGTTTCGACCTCTAGCGCGCAGGCGGGTACGTCGAGCCGGGTGGCGAGGGCGAGTGCGTTTTGCAGGAGCCGGTGGAGTTGATGCGACGGCAATGGATGCGGCCGCTGGAGCAGCGCGCGGGCATGGTCGGCGTAGAGGCGGAAGCCGACAAAGGCGGTGGATTGCGGGGCGACCCACTGGGCCGCCTGGTCGAAAGTGGCCGTGGCCGCGGCGAATTCGCCACGCGCTTCCAAAGCCAGTGCCAGCACCCGCAGGATCGAGACACGGCGCCCCGGCTCCACTTCGGGATCGAGGCGATCGAGCATGTCGCGCAGGATGGTGATCGCCCGACCCGGGCGCTCGCCGCGCTGCACGATTGCATGTGCCAGCACGGTCCGGATCTCCATCGCGAGGTCGTTCGACTGGAGCTTTTCAGCATTGATGTAGAGCGCTTTGCGCAGCAGCCTCGCCGCCCGGGCCGGGTCGCCGCCGAGCTTGGCTTCGACTCCCCGCAGCATGAGGTAGCGGGCGTGCAGCTCTGGATGATGACTCACTGCGCCGACCTCGCGAATCGCCTGCAGAAGCGCGCTCAAGCCCGGCAGATCGCTCAAAGTACTGCGACCCGTGGCCGCGTTCATCAGCGCCAGGAGATGGTCGCGGGTTCGGCCCAACTCGCGGAAAACCGCGGCGGCGCGCTCCAGCTCCGCATCGGCCGCCAGGTAGTGGCCCTTCTGCTGATGGGCCAGGGCCAGATTGAGCCGCAACCTGGCGCGGGCCTGCGGACGCTTGCAAAGGGCCAGCGCCCGCCCGAGGAGTTGCAGCGCGAGATCGGGTTGGCGCCGTACGATCGCCACGCTGCCCAGATCCTCCCAGGCCATCGATTGGCGGCGAATGTCGCCCGCCTCCTCGAAAAGAACCAAGGCCGTGCGGGCGGAACGCTCCGCACTCTCCGGCCGGTGGCGAAGTAGATCGAGGCTCACCGAAAGGTGATGCAGGCGCCCGCGGAGGATCAATCCGGCGCTGCCGTCGGCGGCCGCGACCTGATGGCTATAGAGAGCCAGCGCCCGGTTGATCAGGCCACAGGCGCGCGCCAGGTCCCCTTGCATTTTCGCCGTTCGCGCGGCGTTCAGGAGTTGCTCGGCAGCGGGCCTCATGAGTCACTCCCGCGCGGCCGGCGGACCGGTTTTTTGCTCGTCTCGCGCGTCGCGCTGAGCTGCTTCAGGCGAGCGGCGATCCAGCGCTGCCGGAGGTCCGGCCCGGAGGAGTCGCCGGAGCGGCCATAGTTGCAGATGATTCTGCCGCGATGCTGGTCGGTATCGTCGTCGGTTGCCGGTATGTTCGAATGATAGTCGTCGGCCTGGACGCGCCCGGGAAGGAGAGTGAGCAGAAGTAGCGGAAGCCATGCAAAGGAAACACTGCGCAGTTGAATCCGGATGCTACGATGCGCCATCGTTTTCTCCTTCCGAAGAATTGGGCCGGCCGACCGGCGCTCGTTGGGGGGCGCGGGGGCACGGCTGTTCTTTCATATTATAGAATCAAAAGAGTGCTTTGGCGATGGTCGCAGCTGGTCTTGACCATTGCCGGGAAAACCAATGGCAGAACTCATCGAAGGCACCCTCCTGAACGATCTCGAATCGATTCGGTCGGTGGCCTCTCTTCCCAGTCAAGAAGCGCGCATGTGGACCACGCTGGTGTTGCCTCTGCAGCGCGACGCAGAGGCGGCCGCCGGGCTCCTCATCGACCAACTGCAAGATCGTTCGGCACGGGTGCGCGAGGCTGCGCTATCCGCCCTGGCGCGGGTTGCCCCCCTGCTCATGGAGCCGCTCACGGCGGACCGGGAGGAGGTGCTGCGGAACCATGTGGCGCACTCGCTCCCGCCTGGTGATCGCCGCGGTTTGACTGTGGCGCGGCTGCTCGTTCCACACCAATTCGGTAGAATCCTGAAGGCGCAACTGGAGCAGGCGCAGCGCTTGGAGCACCTGCCGCGGTTGCTGGTGGATGAAAGCGCAAAGTGGGCGATCTCGCGCCTGGATGGGGATCTGCTGACCGGCGTATTCTCCGCCCTGGATAGTTACGTGGCCAAAAGCGTGGCGGAGGAGTTTGACGCCCGGGCCGTTCTCGCCGGGGCGGCGGTGATCCTTGATGAGCCGCGTGCGGCGCGTCTGTTGCTCGCGGCCGCCGCGGAGGGGTTGGGGCGCTCTTCGCCATCGGCGGTCGATGCCGCGATTTTGCTTTTCATCACCAATCAGTTGGGCCTGGGTGCCGCCAATCCGAAGAACCTGCCGGAGCTGCGCGAGCTGGTGTCGCCGCGCCCGGCGATCGCCCTGGAGTGGCTGGGGCGTGCTCTGGAGCGCCTGGCCAAGGCCGGCGTCGAAGTGCGGGGGCTGCGCAAGCTGGCGACCGAGGGGCGCTGGGCCATGGTGCAGAGAGCGCTGCTGGAGGATATCGACGATCTGATCGATACCGCCGGCGCGGGCACCCGACTGGCCGCCGCGCTCATGGAGCAACTGGAGGAGCGCCGCCTGGCCGGCGCGATTCCCGTGGCGATGCGCCCCTGGGCGAGTGTATTGGCGGCTGCGGCACGCCTGCGGATTCTGCGTGCGCGGGAGTTGGGGGGAACCGGTGCGCCCGCCGCGCCCCTGCTCGCCCCCGGCGCGGATCTTCTGGTGGTATTGGAGAGCATCGAAGGGGGTGGACGGGAGCTGAACGAGCGCTTCGGGCTGGCGACTCGCGCCCTGCGTCTGGCCGGCGCGACCGGTGAGCGGGAGCATGCCGCGCGGGCCCGGGAGTTGTTGCGCCAGAAGGCGGAGTTCTGGCACGGCGCGGAGCAGGAACCGCTGGCTCAGATCGGGCTCTATCTGCTCGCCGCGAGCGGCGACACGAGGGCTCTGGGCATCTTGAAAAGAGGGATCCTGGAGCCGGAGGCGACCGCCGGCATGTTCAACGCCATGAGCCTCGCCGTGGCGATCGTGCCGGAATCTCTCGGGCCGCTCGTGGAGTCACTGCTGGCCGGGCCGGAAGGCTGGAAGATCGCGCGCGGCCTGCAGCTCGCGCGGAATCTACCGGCGCGCTCCGGCTGGGCCGAGTGGCTGGACCGCAACTGGGAGGAGTTCGCGCGATTGGAGATGGACAGCCTGGTGCAGCTTGCCGTTCGGGTACGCGATCCGCTCATGGTCAAGCGCCTGGGCGCCGAGGCCCAACCCGGTGCCAGCGAAGTGACCCACAGCGCACTGTTGCTGGCGGCCGCGCAAGAGGCACCGGAGGAAGAGGTGGAACGTCTGCGGGGGATTCTGCGCGATTCACCGGTTCTTGCCGGAGCCGGGCGGGTGATCGATTGTCGCTGCGACTCCTGTGGCCGGATCATGGAGTACAGGATCGACCGGGCAGTGATCGATCGCGCGCTTTTCCAGGCCAGTGGTGGCAGCCAGGGATTCCTGCCGGGGCCCGAACTGACCTGCCGGCGCTGCGGCGCGGTCGATGAGATGGTTCCCCTGCCCGGGGTGGCCTGGTCGGCGATCTATTCCGACGAGATCGAGTGGCGCGAGATCGATCTGCGGGCCGCCGATCCGCCCCCGCGGACGGTGCGCGCCTTTCTCGATGATTATGCCGGTGCCGATGGGCGCAGTACCCGGGCCGGTCGCCTGGCGGTCCTGGGGCGCGGCGATGCGGCGCTGGCCCTGATCGATCTCGACCCGGAGCAGGACCAGGATCTGTTGGGGGTGCTTCTGCTGCTGGAAACCGGACACACCGAACTGGCGGCGGAGGCCCTCCGGAAGGCGCGGGCCGCCCTGGACGGAACCGATTCCGCGAAACGGCGAGAGGAACTACGCACCGCGCTCAACGTGGTTGCCCAGGTGCTTGCCGTGGAGCATTCGGGGGCGCCGTCCGCGAGCGCCGAGGAGGAGTTGTGGGAGCGTCGGGATCCGGTCAAGACCCATGCGCGACCGCGCCGCAACGATCCCTGTCCCTGCGGCAGCGGGCGCAAGTACAAGCAATGCTGCTTGCGGCGAGTGTCACGGTGAGGCGCATCGGCGCGATCCGGTTGCGGCGCTGTCTCACCCTGCTCGCTCCGGCGCTTCTGGCGCTGGCGCCGGCGCCCGCGAAGAGCGTTGCGACCACCCTGCCGGCAAGTCGGGAGGTAACCTGGAAGCCGGTGGCCCGCTGGCGTTTTCCACGCCTGGTGGAGCCTTCGGCGCTGGTCGTCAGTCGCCAGTATCCGGGGGTGCTGTGGACAGTCAATGATTCCGGCGGGCGGGCGGAGCTGTTTGCGCTGACCCTGGATGGAGAACCGATCGCCCGGGTGGAGGTGCGCGGCGCGCGCAACCGCGATT
>JALXCG010000537.1 GCA_026991065.1 Gemmatimonadota bacterium
TTGCCGGAATCACCGCGCAACCCGGCGACGACGATGCGTGGCGAGTCGCCGGTTGAAACAGTCGCAGCATCCGCGCGATGATCAAGATAGGTAGCGACTGTAGGGAGAGAAGACATGGACGGCTCATGCGCGGTTTCAGTTGCCGCGGCCTTACTGTGACCATCGAACGTCGGAGAAGACGCACCGTGAGTCGACAGATACGTGTCCGGTGGACGATACTCGCTCGCGCGGACACGGGTCATTGTGCATTGCCGGCTCATGAATTGGATCTCGCGATAGCAAGATGGAACAGGGCGTGATCTGGTCGCTCAGGCCATGTCCAAATACCCGCATGGGCATTCGTCCCGGCATTTGTTGCAACCATCACAGGCGCTTAGATCAATCGTGTAGTAGTGACCGGGGTGAGAACCATCCTTTACCTTGCGGAAGCATCCCGGCGTGCAGTACATCCAGCATCGCTCACAGCCGAAGCACTCGCCACAGGAGAAGCAGCGAGCGGCTTCTTCGGCAACCGCGGTAATCGCGATGCCGTGGTCGATCTCAGCGTGTGGATTCGCCAGCCGCTCTTCCGGAGACACGATCTTCCGCGTGGCACGCGGGGCCTCCGGGTAGTAGTCGAGCTTGATCCGTTCAGGTCCGATCTCCGGTCCATGCAGATCGCCGATCGCCTCTATGCCACGAAGCTGCGCATGCATGCTGATCGCCGCCTTGCGTCCCTGCCCGATGGCGGTTGTGGCAAGTCCGAGATTCAGGTTGTCTCCACCCGACCATACCCCATCGAGTTCGGTCATGCCCCAGTCATCCGCGCTTGGCCAGCCGGTTTCCCGAAATGCGCCCAGGGTATCGCAATCCGGTGCCTGGCTGACGGCAGTGATGACGGTGTCAACCGGGATCTCCTCAAGCTCTCCTTCGATGGGAATCGGACGTCGGCGACCGGAAGCATCTTCGTCGCCAAGCCGCATCTTCTGCACGAGCATCCCGACCACATCGCCGGATTCATTGCGAATGATCTTGGCGGGTGCGGCAAGGAAGCGGATTTCGATCTCCTCTTCCATGGCCTCTTCTATCTCCCGCTCGATCGCCGGCATCTCGGCGCGAGTTCGCCGATACAAAATCGTAACATGTGGTTGCGCTGCATCGGTTTCGCTTTCTGCTCGCCGCGCCACGCGGGCCGCATCGATTGCCGTGTGGGCATCCAGTGTAGTGCGGAGTGCGACACGAGCGGCATCAATTGCAGTATCGCCACCACCAATGATCACGATTCGGGAGCCGACTTTGGGCGGATCTCCCTGGCTTGTGCGGCGCAAGAACTCAGTTCCGGTGTAGACGCCTTGGCCATCTTCACCGGGAACCCCTAGCCTCTTGCCTTTGTGAGCGCCGATTGCCACGAAAACAGCATCGAAGTCCCTGCGCAGGGACTCGAGCGTGACGCCGCCTTCTCCCACCTTCACATTGTACTTGATGTCAACGCCGAGTTTGACGATTCTGGCCACCTCCACGTCGATAATCTCGCGGGGCAATCGGTAGTCCGGGATGCCGTAGCGCAACATGCCGCCGGCCTTCGGAAGACTCTCGAAGACAGTAACTGAGTAGCCTCGACGCGCCATTTGGTAGGCGAGGGAGAGTCCCGCCGGACCCGCTCCGATTACCGCAATGCGCTCGTTGAAAGGCCCACCTGCCTCAATCTTTCTCAGTTCCAGGCCTCGCTCGATCCCCCAGTCACCGATGCTTCGCTCTACCGAATTGATCGCTACAGCACTGTCCTTGGCTGTTCGGTTGCACTGTGCCTCGCAGGGATGGGGACAAACGCGTCCCATAATGGCGGGGAACGGCGTCGTCTCGGTTTCCAGGAACCAAGCTGCGTCCATTGCTTCCTCAAAAGAAAGCCCGCTTTTTTCGCGCTGGGAGATGATGTTCAGCCAACCGCGTATGTCGTTGCCGCTTGGGCAATGGCCGACGCAAGGGGCGAGTTTCGTGATCTGCCGTGGGCGCTTGGTCGACGTTTTCGCGCCGGCGGCACCTCGTCCGGTTGTGCGCAGGGGTTTCTTCTTGCCCTTCTTCAGCAAGCCCATGTTGAGCCATCCTTCACCAGTGCGGAAGCCTGTGGTCCGAGGCTCGGAGGCCGCCGCCCCTCTCCGTGCCCTGAACCACACAGCCGGTGATTGTGCGACTGAACCGCTGCTCGACCAGGGGCGATCCAGCTGCAGGCCGATCGCACAATCGCCTGCTCTTGCCAGTAGGAAACGAGATGTCTAGTCAGATCTCCTGCTCCGGGGGCAGGACGATGTAACTACCGCCGACGTACGAGTAGGTGCAGCGACCTGTATCGATCAGTTGGCGAATCGCCTTTTTGCAGAATTTCTTGTCACAATTCTCTTCGCCGTACTGCTCGATCATGGCCTTGGTCAGGTCCAGGGCCTTCAAATTGCGTTTGCCGTGGTACTCCTTGACCATGTTGTACATCGCCTCGGCCACGGCTTCGACTGTCACCTCGGCATTCATGACTTACTCCTTGACTTGTCGCAAATGGGCCGAGCGCTTATAGCTTTCGCCCGCGTGCGTAAAGTCGTCGATGTGGTATTTGGTAAACTCGATCCCCGTGAGTTCGAAGAACTTCGGCCAGCCGATTCGCTCGATCCATTCGCCCATGCGCTCATACTTGCGCGCTCCAGCGGCATAGACCTCAACGATGTTCTTGACTGCGTTGACAGCTTCGGGCCAACGGGGTGGGTTGTTCGGGATGTATGGAATTGCGAGCTTGGAAAACTTGGGCTCACTGCGCGCGTTGCTAACCTTGCCTCCGACCCAGATCGAGAGACCATCCTGCTCCGGGTCGTTGAGTTTCATCGCCGGGCACACGGTATAGCAATTGGCGCAGAACATGCATTGCTCTTCAATGACTTCCACGGACTCATGGCCGTTTACCGTGGTTGGTCGAACAGCGCCGGTCGGGCAGGCCGCGACAGTTGATGGCACTTCGCAGACGGAACGGACTTGTGTGTGATCGATCTGAGGTGCACGGCGATGGATGCCCAGGATGGCGATATCCGAGCAGTGCACGGCACCACACATATTGAGACAACAGGCATAGGCGATGCGTAGCTTCGCGGGCAGTTTCATCGCCACAAAGTACTCGTACAACTCATCCATGACCGACTTGACGACACCGGACGCATCCGATGCCGCGGAGTGGCAGTGGATCCAGCCCTGGGTGTGGACGATATTGGTGATCGCCGGACCGGTGCCGCCTACCGGATAGCCTTCTTTGTGCAGGCGCTCAATCAATGGGTCGATCTTGGTTTCGTCGGTCAGGAGAAACTCGACATTGTTGCGACTGGTCCAACGGAGGTAGCCTCCGGTAAACTCGTCGGCTATGTCGGCGAAGAGGCGAATGGTCTCAATGCTGACCAGGCGCGGGGTGGCGGCACGAACGGAGTAGAGCCGGTCGCCGGATTTGGCGACATGCATCAGCACGCCGGGCTTCGGGTTTTCATGATAGGCCCACTGACCGTAGTTCTTCTTGATCACAGGAGGAAGAAACTGCTTGTAGTCGGGAGGCCCGATGTCGGTCTTTCGTTGCGGGATATTCTGTGACATCAACATTTCCTCCAGCGCTATTCCTCTTCTTCGTCGGATTCGAAGAAAATGTAGGGGTTGGTCCGCGGTTGAATCACCATCTCGGGAACTGGATCCAAACCGATCTGTTCAAGGAAGTTCCCCAAGCCGACGCGCTGAATGAACTCACCTACGCGTTCGCGGTTGTTGCCATGCTCTCCCCACACATCCCAGATGGCTTCCGCCAGTTCCTTGATGTCGTCGTAAGGAGGCTCCATCTTCAGGAAGGGGACCAGCACGGAGGCGAGCAGCGCGCCGCCAATGATCGGAGCCTTCGCGCCGATCAGGATCATCGCCCCACGGTCATCGCCGGGAGAGAGCGCAAGGTGCAGCACGTTGATACAGTGCATGCACTTGACGCAGTTGCTGTTATCGATGCTGAGGGTGGTTCCGTCCCAGCGCATACAGCGCGTTGGGCAACGGGAGGTCACGTCGCGGCGCATGTCGACTTCACCACTGGCGACATACTGGCGAACTTTCTCCTGGTCGATTTTGATGTCGTCGCGCCAGGTTCCAATGATCGACATGTCCGAGCGGGCGATCGAGGCTACGCAATCGTTCGGGCAGCCCGACATCTTGAATTTGAACTTGTATGGGAATGCCGGACGGTGAAGCTCATCCTGGAATTCGTTGGTGATCTCGTGGGTGGCCGCCATGGTGTCATAGCAAGCCCACTCACAACGGGATTCACCGCAGCAGCAGCTGGGTGTCCGAACGTCGGATCCGGAGCCGCCAAGGTCGAATCCCAGTTCGGTCAACTCAGCGAAAACCGGTTCCAAAGCCTCCGTTGGACAACCGAGAAGCACGAGATCGCCGGTGGAGCCGTGCATATTGGTGACACCGGATCCATGCTTCTCCCAGATGTCACAGAGCTTGCGCAGGACGTCGGAAGTGTAGAACCAGCCGGCTGGCTGGTTTACGCGGAGCGTGTGGAACTGGGCGCAGTGGGGGAATTCTTCCGGGAGGTCGTTGTAGCGGCCAATTACACCACCGCCGTAGCCCATCACGCCGACCAATCCACCATGTTTCCAGTGGCCGATCTTCTCCTCATAAGAGCGTTCGAGTAGCCCAAGGAGGTCGCCGGTCATGGGGTTGTCGGCGCTCTTCTTGAGTTCCTTGACGAAACTGGGCCATGGCCCGGTCTCGAGTTCATCCAGTAACGGGGTGTCCCGTTTCTTGTCGGTCATGGCAGCTCCTCATCGGTGGCCACGTGAAGATGACTGGAGGACAGATCCGGTCGCCTCCCGGGTTGCGCGGCGAGGCGATCTCTCATGGAAGGCGCATCCCCAAATGCTCCCGCCCGGTCTGCAGAATCGTGGTCTGCGCTGGACGCTGGACAGAGAGGGGAACGCCCTGATTCGGATAGTTAATGCGATAGAAATCTAGCTACTTCTCTATGGGGGGGGTCAAACCGATAATCTCGATCAGTTACATAAAGGACGTTGATTGGCCCTGCGCTGGAACCGGCGACCGCGGCACGGGCCCCGATCGCCGCTGTGCAGTCATGATTTGAAGGCTGGTAGATGCGGATCGGCGGTGAATGAGTTACCCTTTCGCCTAGGAGCGTGTCGCGCATTGTCTTTGCGTCGCCCCGCATCCGTCCCTGCTCCGATCTCTGCGTTGCTAAGTCCTTGAAAGGCAACCAGCC
>JALXCG010000538.1 GCA_026991065.1 Gemmatimonadota bacterium
GCATGCACTGCACCGACGCGCCCTGCGTTTCGGTCTGCCCGACCGGTGCCAGTCACTACCATGAAAGCGGCGAAGTTCTGGTCGCTCACGAGAAATGCACCGGTTGCAAAGCCTGCATCGCCTCCTGCCCGTACGATGCGCGTTTCGTGCATCCCGCCGGCTACGTTGACAAGTGTACCTTTTGCATCCACCGCACCGAGCGCGGCGACAACCCCGCATGTGTCACCACCTGCCCCACTTCCGCGCTCACCTTCGGTGATCTGAACGACCCCGACTCCGCAGTGCGGCAATTGCTCCGCGAGCATCCCCACCAGGTTCTCAAGAAGGCCGCGGGCACCCACCCCAACCTTTTCTTCCTTACTTGATTTGGAACGCGCCATGAACACTCTTCCGTTAGAAGTCACCAGCAGTCGCGTTCAACCCCACATCGATCCCGTTTTGCATATCTGGTGCTGGGATGTGGCGGCCTACCTCTTTCTCGGGGGAATCGCCGCCGGCTTGCTTGTGATCTACGCCGTTCACACTTTGCGCAAAGGCAATTCCTCGACCTTCTCCTGGCCCTTGCGCTTCGCGCCCCTGATTGCGCTCTCCGCGCTTTCCCTGGGGATGGCCTTTCTCTTTCTCGACCTGGAGTACAAGACCCACGTCTACCGCTTCTACTTCACCTTTCGCCCCACTTCGCCCATGTCCTGGGGATCCTGGATTCTGATCGTCACCTATCCCGTCGGCATCCTGATGGCCACCGGCGGCTGGTCGGAGCAGCAGAAGCGCGCCGCCGGCGCCCGCCTCGGCTCGGGGTCGATCGCCCGTCTTCTGGACAACACACTGGCTTTTTCCGATCGCCACCGAGCCACCATCCTGCGTCTGGGGATCGCGGTTGGCTGCGGACTCGGGCTCTACACCGGACTCCTGCTCGGCACGCTGAGCGCCCGGCTCCAGTGGAATACGGCCATGCTCGGCCCCCTTTTCCTCGCTTCCGGAATCTCCACGGGAATCGCATTTCTTCTGCTTTTTCCGCTCCACAACGATGAGCGGCACGAACTCACTCGATGGGACATCGCCGCGATCGGCGTTGAACTCACTCTCATCGGGCTGATGCTGATCGGTTTCCTGAGCGGCGACGAGGCCGCGCGCCTGGCCGCCTGGAACCTGCTCGGCGGGCCGGTTACCGGGGAGTTCTGGTCCCTGGTGATCATCACCGGACTCGCCGTCCCGCTCTTTCTTGAGATCGTCGAGATGCGCCGCGCCGGAGCGCGCGCTTTCATGGCTCCGGTGCTCGTTTTGATCGGCGGCATCGCCTTGCGCTTCATCCTGCTACACGCCGGGCAGGCCACCTCTTACGACGCCCTGCTGAGCATGGTTGGACACTAATTCGGCGCCGGGCATCGCGCCCCTGCCGGGAGAAGAGCAGATGCAGCAACAATCCACTGAACAATCGGACCATTTCTGGAACCCCTATGTCGCCGGTGTCCTCCTCGGCCTGGCACTCTTGGCCGCTTTCCTGATCATGGGCTGGGGACTGGGCGCCAGCGGCGCGGCCAACCGGATCGCGATTCTCGCGGCGCATACCGTTGCTCCGGATGCGGTCGAAGCCAACGCCTATTTCCGTCCCTATGTCACCGCCGAGCATGGCGTCATGAATGACTGGCTGGTGTTCGAGACCCTCGGTGTGTTCCTGGGGGGCCTGATCGGCGCCTTCTCCGCCGGCCGCACCCGCCTGGCGGTGCGCCACGGCGCCCGGATCAGTGTCCGCGGCCGCCTCTTCTGGGCGCTGGTCGGTGGCATCATCATGGGGTTTGCCGCACGCCTGGCCCGCGGCTGCACCTCCGGGCAAGCTCTCTCCGGCGGCGCGCTGCTGGCCACTGGATCCTGGGCTTTCATGATGATGGTCTTTGTCGGCGGCTACGCTGTCGCCCCCCTAATTCGCCGTCAGTGGCGCTAGGAGCCCTCTCATGCCTCTCCCCTTCTACATGCACGACGCCTTTTCGCGCCCGGTTGGGTTGGTCATTGCGACCCTGATTGGATGTGTCTTCGGCTTTGCCCTGGAGCGTGCCGGGTTCGGCCGCGCCACCGTTCTGACCGATCAGTTCTACGGCGACAACATGCGCGTCTTCAAAGTGATGTTCTCGGCCATCGTCACCGCCATGCTCGGCGTGTTTGTCTGCTCCGGCCTGGGCATTCTCGATCTTTCGCTCATGCGGATTCCAACCACCTACCTCTGGCCGCAGATCGCCGGTGGATTCCTGCTCGGAGTCGGTTTCATTGTCTCCGGGCATTGCCCCGGCACCGCGGTGGTCGGAGCCAGCAGCGGCAACATCGACGCGATGGTCGCGTTCTTCGGAACCGTGCTCGGCACCTACGCATTCGGTGGCGTCTTCCCCTGGATCCAGGATTTCTACAACTCGGGTGAGATGGGAATCCTGCGCCTGCCGACCACGTTCGGCATCAGTGAGACCCTGGCCGTGATCGCCGTGGTTCTCATGGCGATCGGCGGTTTCTTCGGCGCCGAATGGGTAGAGAAAAAGCTGGCGCGCGAGGACGCCCCGGCCGACCCGACCAATTCCGGTGCGGCCGCTCCGCGCAACCGGGTCTTCGGCATCTGGAGTCTGGCCACCGCGGCCGGCGCGGTGGTGCTCTTCTCCGGTTTCACCTTTGTCTCGCGCCCGCAAGCGGAGCCCGAACTCCCCTCCATCTCCGCTCTCGACCTGGCCACAACGCTGGTCGCGGATCCCACTCACTACTTCCTGCTGGATACCCGCATTCCCCCGGCGCCCCCCAAGCAGCGCATTCCCGGCGCGATGGTGCTCTCGGCGGAGGATCCGGACGGCGCTTTCCTGGCGGACCTCCCCCCGACCCGCGAACTCCTGCTCTACGGCGGCGATGACGCGTCCACCCGGACAGACCTGGCCGAGCGCTTCGAAGGCACCACCCTGACGCTGCGTGGCGGCTATGCGGCTTTCCGGAATGAGGTTATTGCACCTCCGGAACCGCCCCGGGCGGCCACTCCCGACGCATTGGAAGCCTACCGCCTGCGCAGTGCGCTGCACGCCCATTTCACCGGCGCCTCCGCTCCCGCCCCGACACCGATGGTCAAACCGGTCCGGGTGAAGCGCGCGCGCAAGGCAGAGGGTGGGTGCTAGAAACCGATCGCGCATTGGCTTTCGAGCCCCCATTCGGGCCTGCTTCGAGATCAGGGCGCTGAGTCCGCGGGAAGGCCGGTGGCCTTTCCGGGACTGAGCAACAGAGAGATCGGAGCAGGGGCGAGTGCGGGGCGGGGAATCGGGGTGACTCCTCCCGGGCAGAGCAGAATCGGGCTATCCTTGCGCTACACCCACCGCCAAAGGAAGCCCATGCAGCCGACCGTAATCCTCCGCCGCTGTCCCGACTACAACACCGCCCGGATTCACTTGCTGGTGCGCGAGGGCTTGCAGACACTCGGCTTGCGCCCCTGGGGGCGAACCCTGGTCAAGCCCAATCTGGTGGCAACCGGGAAGGAGTTCCCACACGCATTCACGCGCCCCGAATTCACCGAGGGCGTGCTGCTCGCCCTGCGGGACCGCGCCCGCGGTGACCTGACCGAGCTGGCGGTCGGTGAGCGATGCGGCATCACCATGCCCACGCGCTACGCCTTTCGGGGAGCGGATTACTATGCGATGGCCCGGCGGGTCGGGGGCATCACGCTGCACCATTTCGACGAAGTGCCGCAGGTGGAGATTCCGCTCTACCACCCGGCGCGCCTGCGCGATCGGCTCTTCACTCCCCAGCCGGTGGCGCGGGCCGATTTCTTTGTCAATTGCCCGAAGTTCAAAGCCCATCCCTGGACCACGGTCACCTTCAGCCTGAAGAACTACATCGGCATTCAGGACGATCCCCATCGTTTGCTCGACCATGACCACGCACTCAATCGCAAGGTCGTGGATCTTCAGTATGTCCTGCAGCCCGATTTCATCGCCGTGGATGCCATCATCGCGGGCGAGGGGCGCATGCTGACGCCACTCCCCTTCGACCTCGGCATGATCGTGATGGGGAACAACCAGGTGGCGCTCGACGCGGTCTGTGCCCGCATCATCGGCCTCGACCCGGAGTCGATCCCCCACATCCGACTCGCCCGGGAAGCCGGCTTCGGCCCGACCGCCCTCTCTGAAATCGATATCACCGGGGATTTCACGCTGGAAACCGCGCGCCAGGCCGCCGAGGGGTTCCGCAGCGGTCTGATCCGGGTGGAGGATTATTTCCAGGGGACCAACATCCACGCCTACAGCGGCCCCCCGCCGGCCGGAGACCAGGACTACTGCTGGGGCGGCTGCCCGGGCGCGATGGAGGAGGCGATCGAACTGCTGCGCCTGTTCAATAGCGATACAGACGCGTCCCTGCCACCCATCCATCTGGTGTTTGGCGACTACCGCGGCGAGATTCCCGCCGCGGCGGGTGAACCGGTGATCTTCATCGGTGATTGCGCCGCTTTCAACGGTTCAATCGCCGGCCGCCCGGTCAACATCCCCAATATCTATCGTTCCCGCAGCGAAAAGGAGCCACTCAAAGCCCGCCGCGACGACGTCTTCCTGAAGATCGCCCGAACCTCGTGGAGCATGCGCAACCTCAAGCGCGACCCGGTGATCCGCATGGCCGGCTGCCCGGTGAGCGTGGCGGAGCAACTGCTCATCCTGGTCGAGGCGGGTGGTCTTCCCAATCCCTATTTCGCCCCGGCGCGGGCTCTCCCCTTCGCCAGTTCCTATCTCTCCTGGCGGACCCGCAGCGCGCTGCGGCGCCTGCGCGGAACCCCCTACAACCGCCCCGGACCGACTCTGCGGGGAGCAGCACGCCCGGCGCAGAACCTGGAGCCGTCTTAAGCCGGGGGGCTCAAGTGCCCGATGGTAGAAGAGAAAGGAGACCGAGATGGCCCTCCTACCTTCGGCCAACGCCCAAAGTCTGTTGCTGCAAAACCTGATCAGCGCGCGCGAAGACCTGCGCCTGGGACAGCCCAGTCGGCAGGACGCCCAGGCGGATGTCTACCTTTCCGGCCTGCTCACCGCGATTCTCGCCTGGCCGCGCTACATCGCCTGGGCGCAGCATTTCCTGTTCGACTACGACTTCGAGATCGCGCTCGCGGTTGATGAGAGCGACGAAGCGCGCGCGTTCCATCTGTTCAAGACCAACGCCGACAGCATTCTGATCGCTCTCGGCGTATTTCGCGCGCTGCCCAAGCCGCGCGAGCGCCACTCCCGCTGCGTCACCCGCGAGAGCTACATGGGGC
>JALXCG010000539.1 GCA_026991065.1 Gemmatimonadota bacterium
TGCTCCGATCTCTGCGTTGCTAAGTCCTTGAAAGGCAACCAGCCTTCCTGCGGACTCAGCGCCTTGATCTCGAAACAGGCCCGAATACGGGGCTCGAAAGCCAATGCGCGACACGCTCCTGGGCGCGGTGCGCAATCAATTGCTGTACAAGAGATTGAGTCGCTGGATCCGGCGCCGCAGTGTAGATTCAGGGAGCTGCAGGTAGTCCGCGGCCCTGACCTGCGTGCCGCCGGAGATCTGCAGGGCAAAGCGGATCAACTGTCTCTCCCGCTGCCTCTTGGCCTCCGCGAGCGAGAGTGAAGCGGGTCTCCGCTTTGTGATTCTACCTTCCGGCCAGGCCTTGCGCCAATTCTGCAGCGCTCCGCGTACCTGGGCCCGGCGGAGCTGTCTGCCCTTTGCCCGGAGCGCAAGGTCGCGCAAGAAGAGCTGCAATTCAGAGACGTTCCCGGGCCAGGTGTAGTTCTGCAACTCTGCATAGGAGTCGGGGCTGAGCCGGCAGCGCAGCCGCTCGCCCCAACGGATCTCGGCCCGTTGCTCCAGGGCTTTGGCGAGAATCGGGATGTCCGCGCGCCGCAGACGCAGCGGTGGGAGTCGAATCACCAGGGATTCGAGTTGCTCCAGAAGCTCGGGAGCGAATTGCCTGGTCCGCACGCAGGCGGCCAGGTCGCGGCTCGAGGTGGCAATCAGTCGGGCGACGAAGGGAACCTCTCTGCCGAGATCCAACGATATGATTCGCTTGCGCCGCAGCGTCTGTGCCAGGAGTCCTTGTAAGCGGAGGCTGAGCGCATCGAGGTCGATCAGGGCCACCGAGCCCTGTCCAGCCTCCACCAGAAAACCGTCTCGACTGGAATCGGCGCGGTCAAAGGCCAGCGAGAAGTCGCCAAACGCTTCGCGTTCAAGCGCCCCCGCCGGGTAGGTCGGCGTTTCGATGGAGAGCAACACACCCCGCCCTCTTACCCGGTGCAGGGCCCTGGCCACAACACTCTTTCCGGTACCGATCTCGCCCAGCACCAGTACCGGTTGGTCCATGGCACCGAAGATCGCAATGCGCTCACGGACGCGTTCCATGATCTCTGTGCGTCCGAAAAGGTCGCGGGTCGGCAGACAACTCCAGGCGCGACGGGCGCGTGCCCGGGCGCGCTGGTGTGCCTGCATGAGGTCCACGTAAAACGATAGCATGCGCGCCAGATCGGCCGCCGCCCGGCGTGCCCGCACACCGTCCAGGGAGCGTGTCTCCGAGTCCAGGTACAGGGATCCGACACAACCGCCGGTACCATCCAGGGGGGTCGCAATCAGACTCGCCACGGTGGGGTCCAGACGTTCGTGGCTCCAATCTCGATCAACGGCGCAGAGGGTTCGTCCCTCGCGCAGCGAACGCTGCGCCAGAGCACGTGCCGAGTTCCGCCTCGGGCCCCGACCGACAATGCTGTTGATGAGCCCCGCTGTGCCGATGCCGATGATCACCGCCGCATCGATCTGCACGGCTTTGTCAACACCGAGCCAATGCACGGCGATCCCAAGCGCGTCGGCCAGGAAATGATCGAGGCTCAGGCCTTGGGCCATCGCCTTAATTAAGGTGTGATCGAAACCGGTTCTCAGCCGGGTTCTGGCGTTGAGACCACTGTCCATCGCTCCACCCTCCCCGACCTCGTGAGTGCGAGTGCCGAGCCCGCGGGTGCTGCTGTTCGGAATTGGCGGGAGCACGTCGCAAAGAGGGCATCTCCCCGCTGGGCCATGGGTGAGCGCGAGCGCTGCCGGCTGGGCCATCTCCGGCATCCATGATTCCCAGGGGGAGGTGACACACATACTGTAGCGTCGCAAGAAGCACGCCACGTCCGGCGCCGCCGCGCAATCCACAACTGGTGCGTGTCAACCGCGGGGTTGCGCGAAGATCCGCGACTCCCGTTCCGCCGGCCGGTCGCAGCGATCTGCGAGCAACCTCACCCCGCCCCGCGCGTTATTCCCTGTACCATTGGCGCTGACTGCAATTCGCCATTTCTTGTGCTTGCGCCGGATGCGGCGAGCCGTGGACGATGTCGGCGCCAGGAGCCTGTCGCATTCGGTGAGTTTGCTGTTCAACTCTGGTGAATGGCGACGGATCGATGAAGGCCCAGGTGCGACATTTTGCGCCGCAGCGTACTCTCGGGCACCCCAAGAGTGCGGGCCGCGATGGTCTGCACTCCGTCAGCTTCGCGCAGCGCATCGCAGATCAACTCCCTTTCGAATTCACGCAGGTCTTCCACCAGGTTGCGCCCCCGAGACGGCCTGGGGGAGAGGCCGCGGTCACTGGGCCGGCCCGCGCGCCACTCCCGCAGTTCCTCCCGAAGCTCCTGTACCCGGATCACGCGATGACGGCTGTGGGTCGAGATCCGTTCCAGGAAGCCTCTGAGTTCACGCGTGTTGCCGGGCCAATCGTGCGTCGCCAGAGCGTCGATTCCAGCCTCGGTAATTGCGCGTGGGGTGGGGAGTTCCAGGCGCTCGGCCGCCTGTCTGAGCAACTCCTCGACCAGCAACGGCAGATCCTCCAAATGCTTGCGCAGGGGCGGCAGTTCGATGACCAGCGTGCGAATCCTCTCGAAGAGATCGGCCCGGAAGCGGCCGGAGAGGACATCCGCGCCGAGGTTCCGGTTGGTGGCCAGAATCAGCCGCGCGGAGATCTCGACCCGGTCATTGGATCCGACCGGTCGCACGCTTTTTTCCTGAATGGCGCGAAGCAGTTTGGCCTGCAAATCCAGCGGCAGATCCCCGATCTCGTCCAGGAGAATGGTGCCGTCTCCGGCCGATACAAGAAGCCCATCCCGGTCCCGGTTGGCTCCGGTGAAGGCCCCCTTCTTGTGCCCGAAGAGTTCTCCCTCCAGCATGCTCGGCGGGATCGAGGTGACTTCGACGGGCAGGAAACGCCCGATCCCACGCTCGCGATGCAATGCCCGCGCGACCAACTCCTTGCCGGTGCCGGGCTCGCCCAGTAGAAGCACCGGAATGTTGAGGTGTCCGTACAGCGCGATCTGTTCCAACACGCGTTGCAACAATCGGCTGCAGCCGGCGAGGCCGTAGTGGAGCGGGCCGTCGCGAACGGTACCGGCACACCAGAGGCTCCGCTGGTGGGTCTGAATGATCTCCAGGTAGGGCGCCAGCGCGGCGCAGAGTTGCTCGGCGACGGGACGCACCGCCGCACCGGCGGATCCGCCGGAATGAGCCCCGAAGAGGAGTACGCCGATCGGGCCCGCCTGGCCCAGTATGGGGCTGGAGATGAAGCTGTACGGCCCGGGGCGGGCAGCGCCGTGCCGGGTTCCGCGCCGAAAATCGCCACCCTGGTCCCGCGCAATCAAGGTGCGCCCGGACCGCAACGTACGTTCCACAATGGTGCGTGAAACTTCCCGTGCCCGGTCCGTCATCCCTGAACTTGCCAGAACAAAACGTTCACCGCTCTCCAGGCCCAGCAGCGCGGCGGAATGGACCGGGATCTGAACCTCGCGGTCGAGCCACTCCAGAGTCGTGCGCAACACACGGAGAAGCAGCTGCTCCAGTTCCTCCCTGCTGGAAACAGCATCGAGCAGTATTCGGTCCAGGACTCCGCGCAGCTCGAAGATCAACAGTCTGAAATCTGTCACTGATTGCCCCCTTTTTGCAGAGATTTCCCTGTCTCGTCCGCTCTGGTGGGCGACCGTCGCAACGGCGATGCATGCGGATCGCCACCTGAACTGACGGCTGAGTGGAGTCTCTCCCACTACATTCTGCATGGATTTGCGAAAAGCTGCCCGCTTCTCGGTGCCACTGAAGGTCCACAGGCCTTCTATCCTACCACAATAACGCCTATATCTTCCGCAGCGCAGAAATTTGCGATTTGTGTGGCTGTTTCTCAAGAGTGGGCCGGCGGCAATCGCCGGTTTTGGCGCTCCGACCCGGCCGCGCGGTCGGCGCGGCCTTCGAAACTGATCGAGGTCGCTCCGGATCTGTCACTGCCGCGCAGAGTCCACGCGAGTGATTTATCTCTGTCACACAGGGAGGAATTCGCCGATCGTATGGTATTGTCCGATTCATGATCGCGGCGGGCGTCGCACGGCACCGGGCCGCGATGCCCACTACTGTCTGCTCGGTCGCAGCCACGATCGGGGAGGAGCAGGAAACTGCATGGAAAAACGTGAAATCCTCTCCACCGAAGCCTTCCTCGCTCTCTCCGCCGAGATCCACTACCAGCTCGCGGCCAAGCGCCTGAACCGTCCGGCGTTGCTGGCGCTGATTCTTGGCCCGGCGCGCGCTCCGGCGCAGATCGATCTGCTCAGCAGCGTGGTGGACCTGCTCAATCTGGGCTACGAAAAGCGGCGCCGCCGGTTGGGGCCGGCGGCGGTGCTGCATCCCCTGCGCACCGCCGCACTCCTGGCGCGCAGCATGCCTGAACCCTCGATCCTCGACTTTCTCGGGGCACTGCTGCATGACAAGGATGAAGATATCGTCGAGTCTCACCTGGGGCCGGAGCAGTGGTCCCGTTTCGACCGCGACTACCAGGCTCTTCTGGAACGGATCGATCCCGACCACCGCTGGTATCTGGAGGAGCGCATCAGCTTGCTGACCCGCCGTGAAGCGCAAACCTACAACGCCTACCTGGGCGGGATCCTCGACCATGCCCGGGCCATGCCCGACCTGCTGCATGTCAAGTTGGCCGATCGCCTCGACAACACCTTCGATGTCAATGTCGCCCGGCCCGGGGTGAACCAGTACAACTTCTTCCGCACGGTGTTCGAGTTGCTGTTTGTTCCGGTCCAGTGCACGGTCAGCACCGAGGATTACCATTTCCTGCCGGATGAGCCGGAAGGGGTGCAGATTCTCAGCAATCTGTTCAAGAACGCGGTGTTTCTCTCGCTGCTCCGGCAGGCGGGGTTGGCCACGCTCGATGCCACCACCGAGCGTCTTGCCGGCGCGCTTTCGGTGGCCAGCATCCGCGTTTCGCAGTGGATCGCGCTGGAGATCTTCGCCTCCCGCGTCACCGATCCGGAGCTGCAGCAAAGTCTGCTCCGCGAAGTGATGACCTACAGCCGGGATGGCGGGCTCAGCGCGGTCACTCGCAAGCAGCGCGGAGGTGAACTCGACGGCATGTTTCTGGACCGCTACTCCACCGAGGACTCGGTGCTGCGCAAGAAGCAGTTCGCCGCGCTCTACCAGGACAAGGAGCTGCTGGCCAAGATGGCGGTGGTGTTTATCGCCATTTTCTCTTGTTTTCTCAACGACCCGGGGTTCTACAT
>JALXCG010000540.1 GCA_026991065.1 Gemmatimonadota bacterium
GGCGCGACCGATGCCTCGTGGCCAACCGTGGCGCGAATCGCCTGCGGCTTGACTTTGCCACTGCGCAGGAGTCCCCGAATGATGGACTTTCCCAGTGTGCCTGCGCCGATGACGCAAAAGGAGCGATTATTCAGCATGAGTTTCCTTGTGAAGGGCAAGACGGAAGTGGGCGAAGGCGCGGTCGGCGACCACTGCGCCCTCGCGGGTGAGCTTGATCAGGTGCGCCCGCAATGAGCGCCCCGCCCAGTAGTGCAGGTGGACGGGCACGTCACTGTAAACCTTGAGCAGGAGGTCGTGCTCGGAGATCGACTCGGTCTGCCCGGTGAGTGCCCTCACGATGCGTGCTTCCCGCTCTTCGCGATGGGCGATGTAGTGCAGCAGCGTGGCGCGCACCGCGTCGATGGGGGGGCCGTGACCGGGGATGAGAAAGGCTGCATCCAGTGCATCCAGCGAGCGCAAAGAGGATAGATAGGCCGCCATGTCGCCCAGCTCCGGATCGATCACAATGGTGCCGGTGGCGGCGACCATGTCACCGGCGATCAGCACGTTGTTGGCCAACTCGTGGAACACCAGATGCCCTGGAGCGTGCCCCGGCGTCAGCAGGGCGCGCAACGGAAAATCGGGGTCCGCTGCCACCTCCTCACCATCCGCCGCGATCGCTTCATCCATCGCAAACGGCAGGCAAGCCGCGCAGTCGGGATGCGCACGCAGCGGCACCCCCCGGCTGCGGGCCAGATGCTCCGCTCCACCGACATGATCCGGGTGGTGATGGGTGAGCAACACCGCGGCTACCTCGCGTCCCTCGGCCTCCAACCGGTCCAGAATTCGATCCAGCCGCCGCTGCTCGGCGGCGTAGGGAGAGCCCGGATCGACCACCACCAATCGGGATTCGCCCAGCAGGACACAATTGGTATGAGTTGCCGGCGGCAGCGTGGGGGTGCGCAGCGGCACGATCCGGATTCCGCGCGCCGTGTCGATCCAGCCCCCCGCAGTTTGGGCGTCCATGCATGCTCTCCTGAAAAACGCAACCGAGAGAAATCATACTATCACGTCTCAAAACAGGATCGTCGCAGCAGTCGCGGAGCACTTCTGTTATCCTCTCGTGTTTCATTTCGGATCTGTGTCCGCGCCTTTTTCCCCTCTGCGATTGCTTCCATGAACTCCATGCCCCTGCGCAACCTTGCCATCATCGCCCATGTCGACCATGGGAAGACCACCCTTGTCGATCAGATGCTCCTGCAAACCGGAGTGTTCGGCGCCCACCAGGTGGTCTCCGACCGGGTCATGGACCGCGGCGACCTGGAGCGCGAGCGGGGCATCACCATCCTCTCCAAGAACGCTGCCGTGACGTGGCGGGAGTTGCGCATCAACCTGGTTGACACTCCCGGCCACGCCGACTTCGGCGGCGAAGTGGAGCGTGTGCTCGGCATGGTTGATGGTGTCCTCCTGGTGGTCGATGCGGTCGAGGGGCCCATGCCGCAAACCCGCTTTGTCCTTCAGCAAGCGCTTCAGCGCCGTCTGGCGCCGGTCATTGTCGTCAACAAGGTGGACCGCCCCGAAGCGCGCTGCACCGAGGTGGTCGACGAGGTCCTGGAGCTGTTTCTCGACCTTGGCGCCGACGAGAGCGCCTTCGACGCCCCGGTCATCTTCTGCTCCGCCCGTCAGGGCAGCGCATCGCTCTCCGCGGACTCCCAAGGTCCCGACCTCACTCCGCTCTTCGAGGCGATCCGCGACCATGTCCCCGCTCCCTCCGCCGATCCCGGCGCTCCCTTTCGCATGCGCGTCGACACCATCGACTACAATGACTATGTGGGGCGCATCGCCATCGGGCGCATCGACCGTGGCACCGTGCGTCGCCGCGACGAGGTCGTCCTGGTGCCCAAGAGCGGTCAGCCCAAGCCGGTCAAGATCAACTGGATCCAACTCTTCCGCGGAGTCGATCGGGAAGAGGTGCCCAGTGCCCAGGCCGGCGACATCGTCTCCATCTCTTTCGGTGAAGAGGTTGAGATCGGCGAGAGCCTTTGCGCTCCCGATTGCGTCGAGCCCCTCCCCACATTCGAAGTTGAAGCTCCCACCGTCACCATGCTCTTCGAGGTGAACAACTCCCCACTCGCGGGCACCGAGGGCAAATATGTGACCTCCAAGAATCTGCGCGAACGTCTCCAGCGCGAGCTTCGCTCCAACCTCGCCCTGCGCGTCGAGAGCACCGAAACCGCCGATGTTTTTCGCGTCTCCGGCCGGGGCGAGTTGCACCTCTCGATCCTCATCGAAACCATGCGCCGCGAAGGTTATGAACTCGCCGTCACGCGTCCCCAGCCGATTCTCATTCAGGATGAGAACGGCCGCACTCTCGAGCCCTTCGAACGTGTTGTCGCCGATGTTCCAAGTGAGTCGTTCGGCCCGGTCATGGAGAAACTGGGTGAGCGCCGGGGCGAACTGCTCGACATGCGCGCCGGCGACAGCGGGCGCACCCGCGCCGAGTTTCTCGTCCCTTCCCGCGGTCTCTTCGGCTTCCGTGGGGAGTTTCTCACCGACACCCGTGGCGAAGGTCTGCTCTACCACGTTTTCGACTCCTACCGCCCGCGCGCCGGCGCGATGCCCAGCCGCTCCCGTGGTTCCATGATCGCCAACTCTTCCGGCCAAACCGTCGCCTACGCCCTCATCAATCTCGAGGATCGCGGAGAGTTCTTCGTTCTCCCCGGAACCAAGGTTTACGAAGGCATGGTCGTTGGGGTCCACCGCCGGCCCGACGATCTGGTCGTCAATCCCACCAAGAAGCGGCAACTCAGCAACGTGCGCAAATCCACCGCCGAAGAGCTGGTGCGCATGACTCCGCCGCGCAAGATGTCCCTCGAAGAGTGCATCGAGTTCCTTGCCGACGATGAACTCCTCGAAGTTACTCCCCAGAGCCTGCGCATCCGCAAACGGATCCTCACCGAAGAGGGGCGGAAGCAAGCTCGCAAGAAGAAGGCATAAGACGATGAGCATGTTCAATCAGATGCTTGCCTCGGCTCTACCCCACATGCCCCAGTCCCTCGTGGGCAAAGTCAGCGCGCGCTACATCGCCGGCGAGCGCCTTGAAGACGCCATGCGGGTGGTGCGCCGCTACAACGACCGCGGTGCCGGCGCCACGGTCGACCTGCTCGGCGAATTCGTCGATCACTTCGCGGCGGTCGACGCGACCGTTCAGGAGTACATTCGCATCCTCGATGAGCTGGACCGGCTTCAGCTTCGCGCCGGTATCTCGGTCAAGCTCACCGCCTTCGGCCTTTTGCTCGACGCCGCTCGCTGCCGCGAAGCGGTTGCCCGCGTGGTCGATCACGCCGCCACGCGCGGCCGCTATGTCCGCATCGACATGGAAGACAGCCCGGTCACCGACGCCACGTTCGAGATCTACCGCGCCATGCGCGCCCGCTACGAGCGCGTCGGAATCGTTATCCAGGCCTATCTTCGCCGCACTCCCGCCGACGCCGAGCGCCTGGTCGCCGAAGGTGCCGATGTCCGTCTCTGCAAAGGGATCTACGTCGAACCCCAGGCGCTTGCCTGGAAACATCCCGAGAGTGTCCGGCGCAACTACACCCACACCCTCGAAATCCTTCTTCGCGGCAGCGGCCATGTTGCCATCGCCACCCACGACGAACCCCTGGTCTGGGACGCCCTCGACCTCATCCGCCGCCTCGAAATCCCCTCCAGCCGCTACGAATTTCAAGCGCTGCTCGGTGTCGCCCAACCCCTGGTCGACACTCTCATCGATCAGGGGCAACCGTTGCGCATCTACGTCCCCTACGGCGAAGCCTGGTTTGCCTACGCCACCCGGCGCCTGCGCGAAAACCCCGCCATCGCCGGTCATGTCACCCGCGACCTTTTCTCTTCCGCCTCCTGACCGCGGCGTCGCCGCCGCGGCCCGCTACTGTGAGAGCAGCCGGATGTAGCTCACCAGCCCCTCCACTTCCGCGCGGCTCAGAATCCCCTCCCAGGCGGGCATGTACTCGCCCGCGCCCTCCAGGATCGAATCCACCAGCTCGTCGTTGCTCAAGGGATTCATGGCATTGGGATTGCTGTGATCGGCCGGTTCGATCTTCAGCAACCGGGTCAGGATTCCGTCGCCCTCCCCCTGCTCGCCGTGGCAGGCCGTGCAATACTGCTCGTAGGTCTTGTAGCCCACGGATGGATCCCCCAGCAGCGGGTGCTTGGAGGTGCTGAGAAAGCGCAGCCAGGCGATCAGCGCATCGATCTGCTGGTCGCTGAAAACACTCTTCCATTCCGGCATCGCGTCACTGATCAGGTTGTGGCGATCGCGGCCGGTGATCGTCTGCTTCCCCTCGCCGGTGATGATCTTGCGCAGAATCGTGTCGCTGCGGGAGCGGACCGTGGTAGTGAGATCCGCCGGTTTGATCTTCATCTGCGCCGCCAGCGGACCATCCCCTTTGCCGTCCGGACCGTGGCAGAGCTGACAGTAAGAGACAAAGAGCCGCCGCCCCTGGAAAGCGGGCGGCGGGTCCGCCATGGCAGTTTGTGCCTGGACGACAATGGCGAGACAGAGCAGCAGAAAGCGGGGTGTATCTTTCACTCGGCGACCTCCCGACAGTGCCGGAGCCGCGCGGTACAACCGCCAAAGAGCCTTCAGCGCAACGTGCGTGCACTCCGGCACACTTGGTTAGTATGCATCCGCAAAGATTATAGGCGGCCGGCGCAAGCGGCCGCAAGGGAGACCTTGAGCGACCATCAAGGCTCCATCTGCGCAGTTGGCCGCGGGGCTGACCTCAGCCCCCCAGCCCCGCCCTCCTCCATCAACTCACATTACGCGGCGGTAGCGTCGGCAGAGTTCGTCGCGGGCGCTCTTTCCAATCCGGCTCGCGCACCGGATTCCGCCGCAACTCCTCCAGCACCTCTTCGATCGCCCGCGTCAACTGCGGATCCTCGCCCGCCACATAATCCTGCGGCCGGAAGGGAACCACGATATCGGGGTCGGTCCCATGCCCCTCCACATCCCAGCCCACATCCTGGAACCAGAAGGAGAACTCCGGCTGCGTGGTGATGGTGCCGTCGACCAGAGCATGCCGCGGCCAGATGCCGACCACCCCGCCCCAGGTGCGGGTGCCGATCAGCTTGCCCAGCTTCATCAGCTTGAAACAGTGGCAGAAAATATCGCCGTCGGAACCGGCGTACTCGTTGCCGATCGCCACGATCGCCCCGGGAATCGATTCGGT